>CALQPL010000041.1 GCA_943332445.1 Bifidobacterium breve | reverse complement strand
AGGCGGGAACTTCTTGGCGCCGACGTTGATCACGGGTGTGTCCAGTGAAGCTGCACAAGAGGAGATGTTCGGACCGGTGGCCACAGTCCACCAGGTTGCCGACGACGCCGAGGCCGTGCGCGTGGCCAATGGCACCCCCTTTGGCCTCGAGGGCTATGTCTTTGCAGGCAACGAAGAGCGCGGAATGGCCGTTGCTCGCCAGGTGCGCGCAGGTGGAGTCAAGGTCAACGGTTCCACGATGTTGAGCTTGAACCTGATGGCACCACGTCCCGCATGGGGATTGTCAGGTCTGGGCGTTGAAGGCACCACCGAGACGTTTGACTTCTTCACTAACTCGCGAGTGGTGGGAGTGGAGAACTTCTCGGCCGCGGGTCTTAAAGCGGTTTTCGGTTAATCCACGTTTCCACTAGTGATTTCGGAGTAAGTGCATGACTCACCCAGGTCCGCTGTCTGACCTACGCGTTGTCGAGATGGGCCAACTGTTGGCCGGGCCCTTCGCCGGTCAACTCTTTGCCGATTTTGGTGCTGAGTTGATTAAGTTGGAGCCACCGAACCAGGGTGACCCGCTACGCGTGTGGGGCAAAGAGCGCACCAACGGTAAGGCGTTGTGGTGGTCCGTGCTCGGCCGTAACAAGAAGTCGGTGACCTGCAATTTGCGTTTGCCCGAGGGCCAACAAATCGCGCGCGACATCATTGCTACCTCGGATGTGCTCATTGAGAACTTCCGTAGCGGCACGCTCGAGCGTTGGGGCTTGTCGCCCGAGCAGCTGTGGGAAATCAACCCACGTTTGGTGATCCTGCGGGTAACCGGATTTGGTCAAACCGGACCGATGAGTAAAGAAGCCGGCTACGGCGCTGTTGGTGAAGCCATGGGTGGCCTGCGCTATGTCACGGGCGATCCAGACCGGATGCCTTCGCGCGCTGGAATCTCCATTGGTGACACTTTGGCGGCAACCTTCGGCACCTTAGGTGCCTTGATGGCACTGCATGCACGCAATCGCACGGGTCGAGGACAAGTTGTTGACTCGGCCTTGTACGAAGCGGTCTTGGCGGTCATGGAGTCGCTGGTCATTGACTACGACCAAGCCGAATACATTCGTGAACGTACCGGATCGATCCTGCCGAAGATCGCTCCATCGAATGTGTACCCAACCCAAGATGGTGAAATGCTCATCGCCGGTAATGGTGACAGCATTTTCCGCCGCATGGCTGAAGGCATGGGTCAACCGGAATTGGCAGAGGACCCACGTTTTGCGGACCACACTGCTCGTGGCGAAAACCAAGCCGAGCTTGATGCAGTGATTGAAGCCTGGTCGCTTACCAAGACCAGCGAAGAGGTCGATGCATTGATGACTGAGCACAAGGTTCCGCACGGCAAGATCTTCCGCGCTCCGGAAATGCTCGAAGACGCTCAATTCAAGGCGCGCGAATCCATCGTCAAGGTCATGCACCCGCAATACGGCGAAGTCGCGATGCAGAACGCCTTCCCGCGGCTTTCCGACACCCCAGGACTGGTGCGCTGGGTCGGTCCTGAATTAGGACAACACACCGACGAGATCTTGAAGTCCGTGTTGGGCAAAACTGATGAGGAACTCACTGCCCTGCGGGCCGCAGACGTTATTTAGTGGTCTTTGCGTAACGCGGGTTCGCTGTTTACTCGGAAGGACGAGCAATGCCCGATCAAACTGGTTGGCGGTCAAAGGTCGCGGTCATTGTTCCCTCCACTAACACTGTGGTGGAACACGATCTCGCCGAGTGGCGCCCAGTGGGGATGACCTTTCACGCTGGTCGCATGCACATCACGAACCCAAATCTGTCCAATGACGAGGAATTCGAAGGGCTCATCGAGCAACTGGAGACCACCATTGAGGATGCGGTTGAACGGGTACTGACCTGCAAGCCTGACTACATGATGATGGGGATGTCGGCAGGAACTTTCTGGGGTGGGCTTGAAGGCAGCAAGCGGTTCACAAAAAAGATTGAGGAGCTGTCGGGGCTTCCGGTAAGCACAGGGTCCACATCCACGGCGGCCGCACTCAATGCTTTTGGCGTCAAGCGAATCGCCGTCTTCTCGCCGTACCAGCCGGTCGCCGACAAGCAGGTCTCGACCTTTTACACCGAAGCGGGCTTTGATGTGGTCAGCGTGACGGGGCTTCGTTGTCAGACGGCCACAGCTATTGCTGAGGTCACCCCAGAGGAGATTGGTCGAACCATCAAGCAGATCGATGGTCCAGACGTTGAGGCCATCGTTCAAGTCGGCACCAACCTGTCGTTTGTGAAGCAGGCCGAGGGCCTTGAGGGCTACCTTGGGAAGCCGGTCATTCCGATTAATATCGCCGTGCTGTGGCACATGCTGCGGGCAATGGGTGTCAATGATCGAATTGAAGGTTGTAGCCGCCTGATGAGGGAGTTGTAGATGACGGTGTCGTCCGATCGGCTGCGCACGGTGTTAGCTGAGCCAGGGTGCGTACAAGCCCCAGGGTGCTATGACGCAGTGTCGGCGCTCCTGTTGGCTCGTGCTGGCTTTTCTGTTGCCCACTTCTCTGGTGCAATCGCCTCGGCCGTGACGCTTGGTCTCCCAGACCTTGGCTACATCCACGGATCACAGATTGCCGAAGCTGCGCAGCGCATTACGTCGGTCATCGATCTGCCACTGATCGCCGATGCAGACACCGGTTATGGCAACGCTCTTCATGCACGTCGCACCGTCGAGCAGTATGCACACATCGGGATCGCTGGGCTTCACCTGGAAGACCAGATCAATCCCAAGCGTTGCGGTCACATGGCGGGCAAGGAAGTCATTGACCAAGCCGAAGCGGTACAAAAAGTTCGGGCGGTTGTTGAGGCAGACACCGGGCTCGTCATCATCGCTCGCACTGATGCGATGAGCGTGTTGGGTCTTGATGCTGCGATTGAGCGAGCTGGAGAGTTTGCCGCCGCCGGTGCCGACTTGGTCTTCATTGAAGGCGTCACCGATGCAGAGCGACTGGCCGTTGTCCATGCCGCCTTGCCTGATGCTGAGTTGATGGTCAATGTCTCCGAGGCAGATCCTCATCTCAAGCCCCTGACACCGGCCCAATTGGCTGAATTTGGGGTCAAAGTTGCCCTCTACCCCGTTGCCCCGTTGCTAGCTGCTGCCAAGGCGCTGACGGGTTTGTATCAAGCAATTGCCACTGACGGTAGTGCCCAGGCAGTAGATAAACTCAGTTGGGACGAGCTGACCACGTTGTTGGGTCAGCCGGAGTTGTTATCGCTTGAAGAGCGTTATTCCTAACCGCTGATTGGAAGGATTGAGGACATACCGTGATCGTCATTCGTCGCGAAAACCCGACCTTCCCTGATCAAGTGGTTGGCGAGGTGATCGAGACAGCCGTCACGGATATTGATGCGGTTGTTCAGCGCTCGCATCAAGGGTTCGAAACCTGGTCAGCGCTATCCCTAGAGGATCGCTGCGCAGCATTGACGGCCGCGGCCGACCTGGTTACTCCTGAAATTTTTGATGAAGTTGCTCTCCTACTAACGCAGGAAGTCGGCAAGCCCCTTCCTGACTCACGCGGCGAAGCGATGTATTCAGTCTCGCTCATGCGTTTCAACATTGATCAGGCGAAGAAGGTATTGGAAACGCATTACATCGACGATGACGCGGGCAAACTTGTGCGCACCAGAGTTCCGTTTGGTGTCGTATTGGCCATCACGCCTTGGAATGCACCCATTGTTTTGTCCATGCTGAAGGTGGGGCCAGCCTTGGTCGCTGGCAACTCGATCATCGTGAAGCCTTCACCGCAGGCGCCGCTGGCCGTCACCAAACTTCTCAATGTCATTTCGAGTGGCTTACCGGATGGTTTGATCCAAGTGGTCCACGGTGGGCCTGAAGCTGGCGAAGCCCTCGTGACCCATCCTTTGGTCCGCAAGGTGGCCTTTACTGGTGGTGATGTGGTGGCTCGCCATATCGGCGTTGCTGCGGCTCAAATGATCACCCCAACAGTCATGGAACTGGGCGGAAATGACGCAGCGATCTTCCTTGAGGACGCGGTGTTGGATGAATCCGCGATGGATCGCATTGCACTTGCCACGTTCATGATGGGTGGACAGGTCTGCATGGCAAGTAAGCGCATTTATGTTCCACGATCGCGCTATCACGAGTTCATTGCAGGATTTGTGGCGGCGTGCGAGCGCTCCGTCATCGTTGGCGACCCGATGACTGATGGCGTGACTGTCGGTCCTGTGGTTTCGCGAGCAGCACAAGAACGCTTAGAGACGTTGGTCAAGGATTCCGTTGCGGCCGGAGGTGAGGTCATCGAAGTGGGCACCGTGGTCGATGAAGAAGTCGTTGCCAATGGCTACTTTGTGCGTCCCCGCATCGTGCTCAATCTCCCCGATGATGCACAGCTGGTGTGCGAGGAGCAGTTTGGTCCGCTCGTTCCGATCCAGCCCTATGACAGTGTCCATGAAGTCATTGCTCGAGCGAATGCAACCGAACTTGGACTGGCGGCGTCAGTGTGGAGTGCGGATGAACAGCAGGCTTTCGAGGTTGCACAGCGCATCGAAGCTGGATTTGTGTTCATCAATACCCATAATCGGACCGGAATGACTCCGCGTGCACCGTTTGGTGGTGTGAAGAAGTCCGGATTTGGCCGCGAGTATGGCGATGAAGGCTTACTTGATTACACCCAGAATGTGTCAATCCATGCTCCGGCTGCCTACCGTCCCGGCGGATCGGGAGGATCAGCTAATGCGTATCCAGGAACTGCGGATGTTGTTAAGCGCATCGCCAACGTGCTGGACGATTTGATCGATAACGGTTAGTTGTCGTAGTCAACGACAACGCGGCTGGTCAGCAGTGGTCGCAACCAACCACCAAATTCCACGTGGTCTGGGTTGGCTTGGTAGGCCTTGAGGTCCTCGACCGAATCGTGTGTGGTGGTCAGGGCGAGGTCGTAGGAAACTTCCGAACCGACAACGTCCAGACCGACGTGCAAGGTCTTAATCTCGGGGATTTGTGTGCCTAACGTCTCCAAGCGCGTCTTAGCCTCGTCGCGGTTGGCTGAATCAGCAAACTTCATCAACACAATGTGAGTAATCAACGTTTAGCTCCGGTCCTTGATGTAATCGAGGGCTTGTTCTTCGGATACAACTTCGGCGTACTTGGCTTGCAGGTCAAAGAGGTTGGCTTCGTGTGGCCCTGGGTGGCGATCGCCGACTGCTTCTCGCACGATGATCGGGATGAATCCATAGGAAACCGTGTCGACACCGGTTGCGCGTACACATCCTGAGGTCGACCACCCCGTGATGAGCACGGTGTCGACGCCTTGAGCGTGCAGGGTGTCGGCAAGGTCAGTACCGATGAAGGCGGACGGGTACTGCTTGGTAACGACGAGTTCGTCTCCCTCAGGTTCCAGGCCTTCAACCCACTCGCCAAAGGGCGAACCTTTGTCAAACATGCGAAGAGCAGGAACCTTCTTGTAAAAGTAACCACCGTTAGCCCCACCGGGTTCGTACTCCACGCGAGTCCAGACAACAGGAACGCCAGCGGCACGAGCGGCTACCACGAGGCGCTTCATGGATTCAGCAGATGATTCAACACCGGCATACAGGGGTGATTCCGGATCGATGTACGCGGTGCAAACATCCACCATGAGCAAGATCGGGTGCTCTCCAAACGTCAGCGATCCATCAAAGGCTCCGACGTAGTTGGCCTGGACATCGCTGTCGAGGGGCTTGGCGCTCATGAGGCTCCTCTCGGGCCGACCACGGAATAATGGTGGTCGGGGTAGGGTTGAAATCTAGTGGATGGCCACTCATGAAGGTGAAGCAAGTGGCCCGAGAAGATGAGGATTTATGACTCGCGTCCAAGTGGTTGAAGTATCTGCCCGTGACGGGCTCCAAAATGACCCTGCGTTCTTGACCACCGAGCAAAAGGTCGAGCTCATTAAGCGCACTGTTGACGCCGGAATTGATCGCGCTGAAGTAGCGTCTTTCGCCAACCCCAAGGCCGTGCCCCAGATGGCCGATGCCGAAGGCGTGCTGGAGGGCCTTGGAGTGATCGATGGATTCTCAAGCATTGGTTTGGTACTGAACACCCGAGGCTTTCACCGAGCAGCCACGACCAATGTCAAAGAAGTCAACGTCGTCGTAGTGAGCACCGATACCTTCAGTCAGCGCAATCAGCGGATGGATTCGCTGGGGACGTTGGCCGTCTTGGAGGAGGTCATCCCACTAGCCAGAGAAGCCGGAATCAAAGCGACCGTGACCTTGGCCGCCAGTTTTGGATGCCCTTTTGAAGGTGAAGTTTCCATTGACCGGACAGTGATGCTGGCCGAAAAAGCTGCAGAGTACGGCGTTGCGGAAATCGCCTTGGCAGACACCATTGGAGTCGCGGTACCCGCCGATGTGAAGCGACGCTTCGAAGCAGTCAAAGCGGTCTCTGGAGACATTCCGTTACGGGCGCACTTCCACAACACCCGAAATACCGGTTATGCCAACGCGCTAGCCGCTGTTGAAGCCGGAGTATTTATCCTCGATGCCAGCTTGGCCGGCATTGGTGGCTGTCCGTTCGCGCCTAAGGCCACAGGCAATATCGCGACGGAGGACTTGGTGTACGCCTTGCACCGCAGTGGAATTGAGACCGGCCTGGATCTCGACAAGCTACTGGAAGCCAGCGAGTGGTTTGCCCAAATCCTCGACCGAAAGACGCCATCACTGGTCAGCAAAGCCGGCGTATTTCCCCCCGCGGAGTTACTTGTCTAAATCAATCTTGGTTAAACATCTTGGTTAAACAATTCAGGGCACCTACCTCACGGTAAGTGCCCTGAATTCTTGGTCTAGTTAGTGACCCTGTGGTGGGCCAGAGCGAGGTGGAAGGGTGAAGTTGGGGTCAACGTCCTCAACCACTTCGTTCGTTTCTAGTTGGGCACGCAAGAGTTCAGACTGACGCGCGCCAACCATGGGACCGATGAGGTCCCAGACCGGGTCTACTTCACGGTTGAAGATCAAGGCGCGGTTCGCAGCATCGCGTGCAGCGAAGTCCGTGTCCTTGATCGAATCCAAGATCTCTTGGGGCAAACCGTTTTCCACCAATTCAAACCACCATTCGAGGTAGGCCTGAACGTTGACGTCCATTGATGGGTAGTTGTCGGCGTGCACGCGGTAGGCCAACATCCACTGCGACATGATGGAACGCTGACGCGGTGTGAGTTGAGCTTCAGACAAGCCAGGGTGCGCCTTGCCTGCCGCAAAGGTGTCATTGAGGTGGCCAAACACATAGTCCATGTAGGGACGGTGTGAGCCCAAGTCCACGCGAGGCAACAAGTCAAGGTGCATGGCGTAGAAGGGTTCGCTGTAGACGGAGTCAAAGGTCCAGTGCGGAATAGGAGAGTCCTTGTCCGTGAACGCAAAGACCATGTGACTGTCAAGCAGGAAGGGGGCAGGAGCTCCCGGGGGGTGAACCTCGTTGGTGATTGCGTGATAGACGACCTTCTTGACGACACCATCGCCGACCAGGACTCGGGTGAGACCCAAGTCCTTGGATCCGTCGGCGTTGGTGATGGTCCGGAAGGGGCCGCCGTCTTCGCTGTGAAGTTCGGTCATGCCAAGGCGAGCCTTGATCTGCTCCAACTTGTCAACGTTGAGCTTTTGCGCCCAGCGTTCCGTCATAGGGATTCCTTTTCT
>CALQPL010000040.1 GCA_943332445.1 Bifidobacterium breve | reverse complement strand
CCAGCGCGCTCAAGGCGCATGCCCATCATCGAGTCAAATTCACGGCTGACCATGACCTTGTTGGCAAAGTCCTTCGCCGTTTCAGAACCGCGGGTGTCGGATCGGGCCCCTCGGTCGCTTGGACCACGTCCGGTAAGGGTGTAAATCGACAATCGGCGTGCAACGTTCGGTTGGCGACGCTTTGGCAAGGATGCCGCGTTCAGCACCGTGATGAGCAGGAAAGCGATGCCACCAAAGAGCAAGATGGCTGCCAGTGCAATCACCCAGATGCCGGAGAACAGGCTGGTTGATTGCTTGACGGGAGTCGGGCCCGCTGCGTTTGGATCGGCAGTGACTTCCGCGGTGGGGATGGTGGTGAAGACGGCATCGCTGATTTGGACGCCACCAGCATTTCCGACAACGTTGATGTTGCCAGCTGTTCCTAGTAGCTCTTGAGGAATCTGAGCCTCAATGGTGACTTGGTTTCCGATGTCGCGAGCTGCCGCACTGAAGGCGCTGGTGAGTTGGTTTACGTCTGTTGTGCTGATGACCTGACCGCGACCGCTTTGCGCCAAAGATTGCAAAGCGGCAATCTGATTGGGTTCGGTTCCGAGCGAAACGGCGTCAACGATGGCTCCGCTGCGCTTCACGGCCACCTTGGTGTCGAGAAGTGAGGTGGTGCTGCTGGTGTCTGCGCCATCACTAAAAATCACGATGGTGCGCGGACCAGATTTCCCGACTGCTTGCGTGGCGACAGTGACGCCGTTGTAAAGGGCGGTGCTGCCTTCTGCGGTCAACTCGTTGATCGCTTTGCTCACTGCTTGCCGGTCGGTAGTGGGCCTGATCAACTCACCCGCAGTGGTTCCGAAGGTGACCAGGCCAATCTTTGCGCTGGGTGGCACCGTGGTCAGGAAAGTTTGGGCAGCCGCCTTTGCGGACACCAAACGTTGCCCAGCCATGCTGCCTGAGGTGTCCATGACCAGGACCGCCGTTGGGGCTTGGGAACCAGCGGCGCCAATGGGTTTCGCGGTTGAGGGCAGGGTGGTGGAGCCTTGGCTGACGACGATGGAGGCGGGGTCAATCGATTGACCAGCATCAAGCCCGGTGGCAGAAAAAACCAACGACATCTTTTGACCGTTGACTTCTACTGCGGAAATACGCCCCTGCGGTGCAGCAAAAGCAGCTGGTGCGGAGAGGAAAAGCAAGCAAGCAATGATTCCCAAACAAAGGACACTCGCGGATAACCGGGAGCGAGAATTCAGCGCCGCAATGAAGGACACGGGTTACCGACCTTCAAAGGATTCGAAGCTGAAGGCTGCATCATCAAGCTTGATTCCGCCGGCGGCCAACTTTTCTTCGAAGTGAGGGCGCAAACCCGTGGACTTCAATCGTCCCAGGCTGCGTCCTTCGTCATCAAATCCCATGTCAAAGTCAAAGCGGAAGAGCTCCTGCATGGTGATGATGTCGCCCTCCATCCCTACGACCTCACTGATATGGGTGATGCGTCGTGATCCATCGCGGAAACGGGCCTGGTGGATCACGAGGTCGATAGCGCTACTGACCTGTTCACGAACGGCTCGCATCGGAAGGTCAACGCCAGCCATCAAGACCATGGTTTCGATGCGGGCGAGGGCATCACGTGGAGAGTTGGCGTGAACCGTACAAATTGAGCCGTCATGACCGGTGTTCATGGCTTGGAGCATGTCCAAAGCTGCAGAGTCTCGAACCTCACCGACGACGATGCGGTCAGGGCGCATGCGCAAGGCATTGCGGACAAGGTCGCGAATGGTGACTTCGCCTCGTCCTTCAATGTTGGTGGGGCGTGACTCCAGGCGCAGGACGTGGTGCTGGCTGAGTTGGAGTTCGGCGGCGTCCTCGATGGTGACAATGCGCTCGTCATCGGGGATGAAAGACGACACGACGTTCAAGGTGGTGGTCTTGCCGGCTCCGGTACCTCCGGAGATCAAGATGTTGAGGCGACCGCGCACACAGGCTGACAGGAAGTCCGCCACTGTTTGGGTCAAAGTTCCAAAGTCGATCAGATCGTTCACTCGGTAGGGGTCGGCACTGAACTTTCGAATCGTCAGCAGTGATCCGTCGACCGCGAGTGGGGGAATGACAGCGTTGACGCGGCTGCCGTCAGGCAGACGGGCATCCACCATGGGACTAGCTTCGTCGACTCGACGGCCGATGCGAGTGACAATCTTGTCAATGGTCCGTCGGACGTGGGATTCGCTGTTGAACGAAGCGTCAACGCGGTGGAGTTGCCCAGCGCGTTCAATGTAAATCGAGTACGGCCCGTTGACCATGATCTCGGTGACGTCAGGATCGCGAAGGAAGGGTTCGATGGGGCCGTACCCAAGAATGTCGTCAGCAATTTCCTGGGCAATCTTGGCGCGGTCCGTAACGGTCAGCGGGGTGTTCGTGGCACTGAGAACCTCTTGCAAGGTGCTGCGAACCCGCTGTTCAAGTTCAGCCTGCGTCATGGCTGAGTCGTAGAGCTTGGGTCCCAAACTTTCAATCAATGATTGGTGGACGGAAAGTTTGAGTTCGCGGAAGGGATCATCAACCGGTGTGAACAGGTCGCCTGCTCCTAGGGCTGATCCTTCGGGCCCGAAGCTCTCCGCAGTCTTATCTCTGCGCGCCTGTGCCAGGCGATCGGCCAAACTCATGACTTCGCCTTACGACGCATAAAGGATTTGCGGTCGCTACTTGTTTCGGTGTCCGGAATCGAATCGTCGGAACGGAATTCACCGAAGGCCTGCAGCGCCACTTGCCGCACGGCATCTGTGACGGGGTGCTTGGGGTCGTCTAGGACGATGGGCACTCCGCGGTTAATCGTGGCTGGAACATCGCGCGATGACGGAATCTGTACGCCGATGCTGTGGCCAAGGGTCTTTTCTACCTCTGAAATGGAGAGCCCCACCTTGGAGTCGGCACGGTTGAGCACCAGATTCCAGTTTTCGCGCGGGTAGTCCAGGAGGTCCAGAGTCTCGAGGGTCAGCTTGAGGTTCTTCAGGGCTGGAATATCGAGCGTGGCGATCAGGGCGATCGCGTCGCTGGCATCAAAAGCAGCCAAGACCTGGTCATCGAAAGCAGGGGGAGTGTCAACTACGACGTAGTCGAACATGTCTTTCAGCAACGACAAAATGTGCGTAACGAGTGAGGAATCAATCGTCTTTTCCACGCCAGGTTGCATAGGAGCTGCCAGGGCAGTCAGACCAGCCGAGTGGTTGGTCAGCAGTGATCGCAACGCTGACTCGTCGAGGTCATCGCCTACTGGTACGGCATCGGCGATGGTGTGCTTGGGGAACAGTTGCAGCGCGATGGCTACGTCCCCAAAAGCCAGGTCAAGGTCAACGAGCACTACCTCGTTGGTGCCGTTGTCGGCAAGCATGGCGGCCAAGTTGGTAGACAGTGTGGTCTTGCCGCATCCGCCCTTGGCAGAAAATACGGTGATCAGGCGACCGCGACTTGGACCAGGTTCAGCCGTCTCGCCTTCGGGCACGGACTGGCGAAGCGCACGAGCGACCTCTTTTGATCGTGTGACTGCGCTCGCGATGGCTGCGATGTCGCGTTCTTCCACCACATCGCGAACACCCATGCGCATCGCTGATGACAAGACGTTGGTGTCCACACGCCGACGCACCAGGATGACGCCCAGGCTGGGTCGTTGAACTCGCATGACGCGGGCTAGTTCAAAGGCGCTGTCCAGATCGACAGTGGGCCCCACGACGATGGTGTCTTCGCCCAGGTTGGTGTCAATATGCCGGCGCACGGCATCGACTGAATCAAGAACAAGTGCATCGCCCAGGGCGCTTTTCAGCGCCGCGGCAACAGCGGGGTCCAAATCAACAATTGCTGTCATGGTTACCGAAGGTCCGACGTGGTGGTGCGACCATTCCTGCCGGTTCGTGAGTCCTTGGAAAGCAAAGCGAACGAGAGCGCGCCGTTGCCTTGTCCAAGAATGACTTTTTCCGCGTCGTTTTGATCCAGCGCCAGTGTGAAAATAGAACTCGGGACAGCTTCACTGTTTCCGGCAGATCCGTTAATCGTCGAGCTTCCAACAGCGAGAACTCGAACCCTGGGGATCAAGACGTTGGTTGCGTTGTTGCGAGTGATAAAGACTGCGACATCACTTCCTGGAGTCACGAATCCTGCTACGCGTTGGGTGTCCCCGAGCTGAATGCTGATCGCGACCTTGGTGCCGGGAATGGCCAGCGACGATGTCGCATTTGACTCTCCCCACTGAGCGCTGGTGACCGGTTGCCCGGCAGGGATGGCGATGAGTGCCGTCAAACCTTGAATCGGACCGACACTGCTGAGCGCTCCCGCGGCAGCCGCATCGCGCGCAACCTTGCGCAACTCAAAGGCTCCACCTTGTTCAGCGGTAGCTCCCGAGGTTCCCAACTGAATCGGAACCTTGGTGTACAGCACCTCTACGATCTCTTGGCCCTTGCGAGCGCGCGAGTCAACACCGTTGACATAAACGATGACAAGCAGTACGCCGAGGAAAGCAGCGCCGAGTGAAGCGATAAGGAGGACAGTCCTGCGGGGCATGGGGATCCTTGAGTTGACAGTCCGGCGAGCCGTGTGAGCGCCGGTCAGGTGGCAATATCGTACCTTGCATCACTATCGGCACATCCAGGGTTTTGCCTTAGGGCTAGCCACGCCCCTGAGGTAGGCGAAAACCCCCTTATTGCCCTGCACTGACGGTGGTGACGACCATGGCTCGCTGATCAGCCCGTTCCCAGGTCCGGTTTGAGCGGATGAGAGACAGGATCGCCGATGCGATCAAGCCAGTGGTCACGATCAGCCCACTCGTCACTGATCCGCTGATGACCACGATGGTGAAGATAATCCCGATTCCCGTAGCGATGGCGGACAGCTTGATGGAGTACACAGCCATGGATCCGGGCGGCGCTGGCGTGTCTCGGGAATTCAACCGTAGAGCGCGATGGGGGCGAGTCAGCGAGGTACGCATGCTCGTTGCGGTGATCCACGCAATCGATGAGAGGGCGCCGAGGGCCACGATGGCAGTTGTTGACCACTGCGGACCATCGGGCAGTCTGACCAAGCCGATGACCACGATGGGTGTAGTGGCAGCCAGTGCAACGGCGGCCACCAATCGAGTGCGTCGCCAAAACCACAAACTCGGATTCATCGGTAGACCAGCCAGCCACAGGGCGCCTGGCCCGTCTAAACAAAATGCGTTGACGCCAAAGAGCAACGCGCTACCGGCCGCAATCAGGCCTGGAAGCAACGCCATAAGCGAGAGTTGACTTCCGGCAAGCCACAAGGCGATTGCAGGGATTGCAGCTAACAAGACCAGGCCTCGGCGAATGGATGGACTGCGCCATAACCCTGCGCGATCCATGCGGGCTGCCATCTTTTGTGGATCCATTCCCGGCGTGGAGCGATGCGCACGAACCGAGGATGACGTGCGTTCCCACGATTGGTGAGGTTGGCGCAGTGCCCATCGGCAACTCAGTAGTGAGAGGGCAAACAAGCCAGCGGTCAAAACAGCGAGCACGAGCGTGCGCTCAAACCAGCGTGAGTAATTGCCTTGGCTGGGCCCAAGCGCGGCAACAACGACCCACAGCGTCGGGCTTTTGTCCAAAAAGCCCGTCAAGGATCCTGAGCGCAAAAGGGCCAAAAACCCCATACCTAATGCCAGGGCAACGATCCAGGTGAGGATGCGCCCGATGATGCGTTGGCGAATACCAACAATGAGCCAGCCCACCCATTGTCCAAAAACGGTGGCGCAGGCGATGAACACCGCGATCGTGGTGGATGCAGCAAGAGCAGTGGGCCACGACGATCTCGCGAGATAGCTAATCAAGCCAAAGGCGATGAGCACCTGAACCAGCCAGGCCAGGTTCAACGGTGTCAAACACAGTGCGGCGAGGGCAGTGGTGCGCGACTTAATGGGAAATGCCACCAGTTGGTCGGCGGGATAGAGCTCGTTGCCGCCTCCGGCCGCGAGTGGTCCGAAGATCGACAACACCACAAAACCCAAGAGCAGTGCGGGAACGATGACCAGCAATGTTGTGCTGTCGGCGGGCGCGGGATAAAGGCGTGCGCCGACGATGGTGATGAGCAGGAGGGCAACGGGAATAACCAGTGCCACCGCAAGGCCGCGTCGAGTGCTTGGTTCGCGCACCATCTTCCAACGCAACGCAATCAGTGGTCGCAGTTGCGCTGGCGAACTCACGTCAGCAGCCTTCGATACACCTGTTCACCCTCAAGTCCGGCAAGTTCGGAAGTAGGGCCATCAGACGTGATGTGTCCATTGGCCAAAACCAGCGCGCGCGAGCAAGCAGCAACGGCTAGGGGGAGCATGTGAGTAGACACGATGACGGTGCTGCCACTGGCTTCTGCTTGGGCAATGACATCCATGGTCGCGTCAACACCCAAGGGGTCCACGCCGTCGAAGGGTTCATCAAGCAAAAGAACCTTGGGCTGATGCAACGCGGCCAAGATCACTGCTGATCGGCGGCTCATTCCATGCGAGAACTCAGCGGTCATGCGATCGGCCGCACCGGTGAGGTCAAAGGCGGCGAGGAGTTCTTGGGCACGCTCTTGCCAGGACGTATCCATTCCGCGAATCGTCGCCGAGAGCTCTAGGTGTTCCCAGAGTGTGGCCCGCGGAATCAAACCTCCCACGTCAGGGCAATAGCCCACTTCGAATCGGGCGGCGATGGGGTCTTTGACGATATTGATCCCATTGAGCATCACCTCACCCGCGTTGGGTGGGAGCACGCCAGCGAGAACACGCAAGGTCGTCGACTTGCCGGCACCGTTGCGACCAATCAAGGCCACCGATGTTCCAGCAGTGAGTGAAAAACTCAACTGATCAATCGCGGTGGTGCGACCAAAGCGAATCGTCAAATCCTTGACGTCAACGCCTTCGTGGCTCATTAGTACAAACTCTCAACTTGTTCCGCAAAGTCAGCAAGGACAAGGTGGCGCTTCACGCTCAACTTTGGCGTGAGGTAACCGGTTTCCTCGGTGAACTCCACAGGCAAGATGACGAAACGCCGGATGCCTTCGGCCGCTGACACTGTCTTGTTCGCGAGATCGATGGTCTTTTGCAGTTCAGCGCGCAATTGGGGGTCGTTGACTACCTCGGCAGCGCTGAGGTCGGCGCGATCGTGTGTTGTCAGCCACGTTTTGAGTTCGTCGGGATCAAGCGTGAGCAACGTGGCGATGTAGGGCCGGTTGTCGCCGATGACGACGGCATGCGCGACGAGCGGATTGCTGGCCAGGAGTGCTTCCAAAGGCGCGGGGGCCACGTTCTTTCCACCCGCGGTGATGATGATTTCCTTTTTTCGACCGGTGATGTAGAGGTAGCCGTCATCGAGGGTGCCGATATCACCGGTGCGGTACCACCCATCGATGAACGCGGTTTCGGTATCTGATGGGTCGCCAAGGTAGCTGCGAAAAACATTGGGTCCTTTGACCAGAACTTCACCGTCATCGGCAATCCGCACACTGCAGCCGGGGAGCGGTTTGCCCACGCTGCCAACTTTGATCATGCTGGGGGTGTTGACGGTGTGCGGAGCGGTCGTTTCAGTCAGGCCATAGCCCTCAAGGATGGTGACACCTGCACCGCGGAAGAAGTGACCTAGTCGTTCACCCAACGGCGCACCGCCGGACACCGCCCAGCGAATCTGACCACCCATCGCGTTGCGCAGTTTTGAGTACACCAACTTTTCAAAGATAGCGTGCTGAGCCTTAACGGCGAGTGGGATGCGGCCCGACTGAATTCCCTGGCTGTAGGCGATCGCCACATCGGTGGCCCGTTGGAAGATGGCCCCCTT
>CALQPL010000039.1 GCA_943332445.1 Bifidobacterium breve | reverse complement strand
TCCTTCTCGTCGCCGTCCTTGAGTGCATCAAAGGCGCCGTCGTTAAAGATCGGGCAGTTCTGGTAAATCTCGACCAAAGCAGTGCCGTCGTGTTCAGCAGCCGCGCGCAGGACCGAGGTGAGGTGCTGGCGGTCGGAGTCCATGGTGCGTGCCACGAACGTTGCTTCAGCACCGAGGGCCAAGGAGACCGGATTGAACGGGTAGTCCAGCGAACCCATCGGCGTGGACTTGGTGATCTTGCCCTGCTCGGAAGTCGGGGAGTACTGACCCTTGGTCAAACCGTAGATGCGGTTGTTGAACAACAAGATCTTCAGGTTCACATTGCGGCGCATCGCGTGGATTAAGTGGTTGCCACCGATGGACAGTGCGTCACCATCACCGGTCACCACCCAGACCGACAAGTCCGCGCGACTGGTGGACAGTCCCGTGGCGATAGCCGGTGCGCGACCGTGGATGGTGTGCAGCCCAAAGGTGTTCATGTAGTACGGGAAGCGTGATGAGCAACCAATGCCAGAAACCCAGACAATGTTTTCGCGCTTCAATCCCAGTTCGGGCATAAAGCCTTGTACCGCAGCCAAAATCGCGTAGTCACCACAACCGGGGCACCAACGCACTTCCTGGTCTGACTTGAATTCCTTGGCACTTTGGGGTTCGTCGGTGCTGGGCACCAATGCCAATGACGGGAATTGACTAGTTTCAGACACTCTTAATCACGTCCTCAATAACGCCGGCAAGCTCTTCAGCCTTGAAGGGCAACCCGCGGACTTGGTTGTAGGAAATGGCATCAACGAGGTACTTCGAGCGGACCAGCATGACGAGCTGTCCAAGGTTCATTTCTGGGATCAAGACCTTCTTGTAGCGCTTCAACACTTCTTCGGTGTTAGCCGGGAATGGGTTGACGTGACGGAAGTGTGCTTGAGCAACCTTCAGACCGGATTCACGGACCCGACGGCATCCGGCACCGATGGGTCCGTACGTCGAACCCCAACCCAAGACCAACACGTCTGCGTCGCCGGTGGGGTCATCGACTTCGAGCGGCTCAATGTCGTTGGCGATGCCATCAACCTTGGCCTGTCGGGTACGCACCATGAAGTCGTGGTTAGCCGGATCGTAAGAAATGTTTCCACTGCCGTCGGCCTTTTCGATGCCGCCGATGCGGTGTTCGAGCCCGGCGGTGCCAGGGATGGCCCAGGGGCGAGCCAACGTCTCGGGATCGCGCTTGAACGGCCAGAAAACCTCGGTCCCATCGGCCAACGTGTGATTAGGCCCGGTGGCAAAGTCCACGTGCAAGTCAGGCAGGTCTTCCACGTTCGGAAGCGACCACGGCTCGGAACCGTTGGCCAAGTAACCATCGGACAGCAAGAACACTGGCGTTCGGTACTTCGTGGCGATCCGGCACGCTTCGATCGCTGCATCAAAGCAGTCGACAGGGCTACGTGGTGCAACAACCGGAACAGGTGCTTCACCATTTCGGCCGAACATTGCTTGGAGCAAGTCAGACTGTTCGGTCTTGGTGGGCAACCCGGTGGATGGTCCACCGCGTTGAATGTCAATGACCACGAGCGGCAGTTCCATTGACACAGCAAGTCCGATGGTTTCTGACTTCAACGCAATGCCAGGACCCGACGTCGTGGTGATCGCGAGCGCCCCGCCAAATGATGCACCAAGAGCGGCTCCGATGCCGGCGATCTCGTCTTCGGCCTGGAAAGTCACGACACCGAACTGCTTGTGCTTGCTCAGTTCGTGCAAGATGTCGCTGGCGGGAGTGATGGGGTACGCACCGAGGTAAACCGGCAGTCCCGAGAGCTCGCCAGCTGCGATCAAACCGTAGGAAAGAGCGGTGTTTCCAGTGATGTTTCGGTAGGTTCCGGCATCCATCGGAGCCGGCTTGACCTCGTAGGAAACCGCAAAATCTTCGGTGGTTTCGCCGAATGCGTGACCGGCTTTGAAGGCCGCCAAGTTGGCCGCCAAGATGTCGGGCTTCTTGCCAAATTTTTGGTTCAAGAACTGGACGGTTCCGTCGGTTGGGCGGTTATAAAGCCAGCACAACAGACCCAGCGCGAACATGTTCTTGCTGCGTTCGGCGTCCTTTTTCGACACATCAAATTCTTTGAGTGCTTCGACGGTCATCGACGTTAGAGCGATGGGGTGGACGTGGAAACTGTCGAGTGAACCATCGTCAATGGGGTTGGATTCGTAGCCGACTTTTTGCAAAGCGCGCTTAGTGAATTCATCCGTGTTGACGATGATGGAGCCACCACGAGGAACGTCGGCGATGTTCGCCTTGAGTGCTGCCGGGTTCATGGCGACGAGCACATTGGGTGCATCGCCTGGCGTCATGATGTCGCGACTGGCGAAGTGGAGTTGGAAACTCGAGACGCCAGCCAGGGTTCCGGCAGGTGCGCGGATCTCGGCGGGGAAGTTGGGTAACGTGGAAAGGTCGTTACCGAAGGTGGCGGTTTCTGAGGTGAATCGGTCACCCGTAAGTTGCATTCCATCGCCGGAGTCGCCGGCAAATCGGATGATGACGCGATCGAGGGGCACGACCTGCTTGGTCACTGAGCCGTCCTTGTCTTAAGTGTCGATTTGAACCGCTTTGACCCTACCGGAGCGTAAGTTAGGACTGCTGACCGAGGAAGCCATCGAAAGGAGCCACTGTGATGCAGGACACAACCCCTGTTGCTGTTGTGGTTGATGGGCAACCAGTTCAGCTGTGGGCCGTGGAAGCGGGCTTGGCCTGCTGCGGGGTGGAGTATGCGGCCGCGACGACTCTGGTCGGCCAATTGCAAGCTCAGACGTCGATAGACCTTGATGCGTTTGCCACCAGTGACAGTGCGAACGTCTTAGTCGTGTCGGGAACTGTTACTACCGCCTTAGCACCGTACGTCGTTGCTTTGTATCAACGCATGGGCCCGGGAGCGCGAGTAATGTCCTTTGGGGCCTGCGCGGCGACGGGTGGGCCGTACTGGGATTCCTATGCCGTGGTGGACGGAGTCGATCGCCTCGTTCCGGTAGACGTGTATGTACCCGGGTGTCCACCGAGTCCTGAAGCATTGATTGACGGATTGCGCACTTTGTTGTTGGACGTTCGCGCATGACGATGAACGCATGGGTTGCTTCCTTTGATGCCGTCGCTGCGAGTGACACAGTCGACCTTGAGTTGTACGACATTGACGTTTCGCGCTGGTTCGACGCGTTGAAGACATTAAAGACTGAGCACAACTTCGTGCGCCTTGAATTCATTACCGGCGTTGATCGTGGCGAGGGGGAGTGCGAGGTGGTCGCGTTGCTAAGTGATGCGAACGCACGAACCATTGCTGTGCGTGCTCGAGTGAGCAGTGGTCAGGTAGTGGGCTCGGTTGTCGATACTTTCCCTGGTGCGGCCTGGCATGAGCGTGAATTGGCGGAAATGTTTGGTGTTGCGCTGTCTTCTGGGCCGGCCGAGCACTTGCTGCTGGCCAATGATGGCCCCGAACACCCGCTCCTGAAGTCCTTTTCCCTTATCGCAGAGCCCAAGGCCCGTTGATGAATAGCCAGCCCCGGCGTGGATCCATCGCCCTCAACCCGCCTGATTGCACCTCGTGCATGTTGTGTGTGAAGGAATGCCCCGACAAGTGCATACACATCGAGTCGCATCCAGTCGTGCAAGAAACGGGCGGTGCCCGACCGGTCACTGTGCAACACCTCGATCGCTTCGCTATTGATTTTGGGCTGTGTATGTATTGCGGGATCTGTATTGATGTGTGCCCGTTTGATGCCTTGGCTTGGATAGGCCAATCCACCGCTAGTGCTGCGACGGGAAGTAGTTCCCTGGTGCACGAGATGGATCAACTTGCTGCCGGGTGGAACTCGTCAGATGATTGATATCGCTGTACTTGGGCGAAACGAGGTGAACTGACATGCATTACAACCGATTGAAAACTGCGATCTTGCTGGTTGCCCTCAGCGGACTCCTTCTCGTGATCGGATCGGTGCTCGGCGGTACCACCGGGTTGTTCATTGGGTTACTCATCGCTCTAGGCACGAATGGTTACGCCTACTTCAATAGCGACAAGCTCGCCCTGAAGTCGATGCGGGCTTATGCGGTAACGGAAAATGATCAACCAGCGATGTATCGCATCGTGCGCGAACTTTCGATGCAAGCCGGACAGCCCATGCCTCGGCTCTACATGTCACCGACCCAATCCCCTAATGCGTTTGCTACTGGTCGAAATCCGCAGAACGCGGCGGTGTGCTGTACCGAGGGCATCATGCAGCTGCTGGACGAACGAGAGTTACGCGGAGTTCTCGGTCATGAACTCAGCCATGTGTATAACCGCGACATCTTGATCGCTTCAGTAGCGGCCACGATCGCGAGCGTCATTATGTTTTTAGTGCAGTTTTCTTGGTTAATTCCCATGGGTGGAAACGACGATCGTGATCGCAATCCTTTTGCTGGATTGATTATTTTGATCTTGGGTCCGATTGCTGCAACGATTGTGCAGCTGGCGATCAGTCGCTCGCGCGAGTATGACGCTGATGAATCGGGGGCTGTGTTAACCCAGGATCCACTCGCCCTGGCGAGTGCTTTGCGCAAACTAGAACAGGGCACAGCTGACGCCCCTCTCACGCCGGAACCCGCGGTGCAAACCACGTCAGCTTTGATGATTGCCAATCCCTTTAATGCAGCCGGAATGACTCGACTTTTTTCCACTCACCCGCCGATGGAGGAGCGAATTGCCCGTTTAGAGGCCATGGCCCGCTGACCTTGTGCTCTAGTGATGGGGGGAGAAGCGGGGAACAGTAGGTGGACGTAAGGGAGTTGAGGGATCGTGACCAGCACGGAGCCACGGATCCACCAACATCGAGTCACGTCCGTTTTGTTGGTAGTAGCCCTGAGCGACCTGATGATTTTGGGCGGCTTCCTCGTCGCTGGGAGACGGGGCTTAGCCCTTGGGCTCGCAGCCGCTCTGACTACGCACTTTCTTGAATTTGCGTATCGATCGCATTCGTCCATGGTTCGCCTGGAAGCGGGCACCGGCCTCGCTGGCAACCTCTTGCTCGCAGCCGTGTTACTCCTGCTGTCATTTAACGTTCATACCGACGCTGAGATTTTGTTGCCCACTCCACCGCGGGTTGTTCAACCGGATGAGGAACTTTTTCTCAATGGTGAGGGTGGCAGCAATCAAGAAGTTCGGCTGGCCGTAGTCGCTGGTGGTTTGACTCTGCGGACCTATCCCTTGGGTAAGAATCCGGACGCCACCACGATGGCCGTGATTAAGGCTGTTAAGGAGCCAGACCACACTCACTGGGCTAGCCGGATCAATCTCTTGACGGTTACCGATGCTCGAAGCGGTTCGCTTGGCTGGACGCTGACTGCCAATGTGTCGCCGCTAGATCCCAAACGGGTATGGCCCGCGGACGCTGCCATCACGATCGCTCCTGCTTGTGAAGAAGCCACGGCCGCCGAAGGATTTGATTACGACGAAAAGGGAGCGGTGTTGCTCAAGGGCTATGAGGCCTGGATGTCAGCACCGGGCCACCTGGCCGGACCAGCCAAACGTGCTGTTGGCACGGTGGTGCTGTGTGAAAAGGATCAGAAACAGGGGCTGGCCAGCCAATCAACGGGCGGGATTTATTCGGTCGGGGGAATTGTCGGTGTTGACGCACCCCATTCGGTAACTAACCCGCAACTGTTGTTGACCTTGACGTTGGCTTAGCGGTAGTTCACAAACTGCGTAGCGAAATCGAGATCAGCACCCTTGACCAAGGCTTGTACTTCCTGCAAGTCGTCGCGGGACTTGCTCGTGACTCGCAGTTCCTCACCTTGGACTTGGGTCTTCACGGCTTTGGGACCTTCGTCGCGGATGAGCTTGGCGATTTTCTTAGCTTGTTCCTGGGTGATGCCTTCTTTGAGTTTGATCAGAATTTTGAATTCTTTGCCCGAGGCCTGTGGGTCACCGGCATCGAGAATCTTCAGTGACAACTGGCGCTTGATGAGCTTTTCCTTGAAGACATCAAGAACTGCGAGCGCGCGCTCTTCAGAGTTGGCGCGGATTTCAATGTTCTCGCCAGAGTTTTCGATGGAGGCATCCACGCCCTTGAAGTCGTAGCGCTGACTGATCTCTTTGCCAGCTTGGTTCATGGCGTTTGCCACTTCCTGGCGGTCGATTTTGCTCACAATGTCGAAGGATGAGTCAGCCATGTCTTGCTCCTTGGTTTCCAGCAGGCGAAGTGCGGTAGTGGCAACAGTGTGGCGCACGGGTAGCGGCTCAGGTGTGAGGACGGGTCAATCGGCCGTTATGCCTGCGCTATTGTTTGGCAGTCGCTTCGGCGACACCGGCAGGTTGCCCGAGTGGCCAAAGGGAGCGGACTGTAAATCCGCCGGCTCAGCCTACGTTGGTTCGAACCCAACACCTGCCACCGCAAGGGGTCGTCATACGTGACGGCCCCTTTTGCTTGCCCGGCCCTGCTTACTCGGCTTGGCTTGCCCAGCCTTGCCCTAGGACGTTGCGTCCCACCAGATGGTGACGACGGTTCGCGAGGGTGAGGCTGGATGTGCTCGTAGGAACTCAGCAACTTCGTGACGACGCTCCGGGCCTAGACACAGCCGAACGCTGGTGAATTCCACGTGTTGATCAAAGTCCACTGGTTCGCGGGCTGGCGCTTCCCGTTGTTCGCTGTGTGCTGGGACTCCGGATTCGCTGATGACGTCGAACAAAGTTTGCGCGGTAGGTCCGGCTGGTCGCTCAAGATCCCAAAAGTGTTTCCACAAGCCCCGCATTGGAGCCAGTGGATGTTCCATGGGAATTTCTATGACTACTCGTTCAAGCGCGTGGTCATTGAGGGCTTGGATGAACGGCACAATATCGGAAATGTTGTAGGCGACGTTGTGGCACACCACGACATCGGATCGTTCGACCTGGTGCGCGACATCGGGCCAATCCCCAAGGATTTCGGTGTGCGTCAAGCCACGTTGCTCAGCCTCGCGCGCATACAGGTTGAGCATCGATGACTGGTGATCTATCCCGGTGACTCGTGCTGCCGGAGGTGCGATCGCAAACGTGGCCATGCCCCCACCACATCCCACATCGATAAGCGACCCGTTCTCGCTCAATGCCTCGCGTGCTCGCTGGTGGGACGGCGAATCCTCAATCTCCTCGGGAATTTCAAACAGCGCCGGTGGATGAATCCATGGGGACTGCGGAGCTTGTTTGATGATGTTGTCCGGGATTCCCCACTGGGCCAGGCCAGCCGTCCATTGCTGTATCGCAGTAGTCATCGGGCTCCTTAGTGGTGGATTTTGAGTCTACTGCGTATACCCCTAGGGGTATGTTAAGGTGGGTCCATTAAGCAGCTCACGCAAAGGGTGTTCTTCATGTGTAGGAAAGTGAATTGTCGTAAGTGCAGCAAAGTCACCTATAGCGGATGTGGTCAGCATCTTGATCAAGTTTTCGCTGGTGTTCCCAAGAGCCAGCGTTGTACCTGCGCAACCGATGCGCCAGCATCGAAGGACTCGGGGACGAGTGGTTGGCGGCGCTTGGGCTCGTGGGTATCGCCGGGGCGCAACTAATGGCTACCGCGAAGAAGATGGCCCATGTAGTGCAGGACGAGGAAGCACTGGCTGATGTGACCAAGCGGTTGCGTCGTGCTGAAGGACAAATCGGCGGAATCTTGCGCATGCTGGACGAGGGTCGCTCCTGTGAAGACGTTGTCATGCAGTTAGCCGCAGTGTCTAAAGCCATTGATAAGGCGGCATTCAGCCTGATTACCGCCGGATTGCGTGAATGCATCACTGAAGGCAAGAACAATGCAGATGACGTAGCGCAGCAACTGCAGCGCTTATTTTTGACGATGGCCTAGGGCAGGGATGA
>CALQPL010000038.1 GCA_943332445.1 Bifidobacterium breve | reverse complement strand
TGATCGCGAAGGCTTGGGGTTCGTTGACTCCCTGCCCGGGATCGCTCCTTTTGTGCGTGGCCCGTACCCCACGATGTATGTCAACCAGCCATGGACCATTCGCCAATATGCAGGATTTTCTACCGCTGAAGCCTCGAATGCGTTTTACCAACGCAATCTTTTGGCCGGTCAAAAGGGACTCAGCGTTGCCTTTGACCTGGCGACCCACCGCGGCTACGACTCGGACCATCCGCGCGTTGCCGGTGATGTGGGCATGGCCGGTGTTGCTATTGATTCGATCCTCGATATGCGTCAACTCTTCGACGGCATTCCGCTGGACAAGATGTCCGTGTCCATGACGATGAACGGCGCGGTGTTGCCGATCTTGGCACTGTTCGTTGTTGCCGGTGAAGAACAAGGAGTCGCGCCGGAAGACCTTGCGGGCACGATTCAAAATGACATTCTCAAAGAGTTCATGGTTCGCAACACCTACATCTATCCGCCAGCCTCGTCTATGCGGATCATTTCCGATATTTTCTCGTACACCTCGAAGAAGATGCCGAAATTTAATTCCATCTCGATCAGCGGTTATCACTTGCAAGAAGCTGGCGCTACTGCTGACCTGGAATTGGCCTACACCTTGGCCGATGGAGTCGAATACGTTCGCGCAGGCATTGCTGCCGGTCTTGATGTTGATGCATTCGCGCCACGGTTGTCCTTCTTCTGGGGCATTGGGATGAACTTCTTCATGGAAGTTGCCAAGATGCGCGCGGCGCGACTGGTGTGGACTCGCTTGATGGAGCAGTTCGAACCACACAACACCAAGTCGTTGTCTTTGCGAGCGCACTGCCAGACCTCGGGCTGGTCCCTCACGGCTCAAGATGTCTATAACAACGTTGGTCGCACCTGTATTGAAGCCATGGCTGCCACCCAGGGCCACACTCAGTCGCTGCACACTAATGCTCTCGATGAAGCACTCGCTTTGCCGACGGATTTCAGTGCTCGCATTGCGCGTAATACGCAGTTGTTCTTGCAACAAGAATCGGGAACGACGCGCGTCATCGATCCATGGGGTGGCTCGTACTACGTCGAACGCTTGACTGCCGATCTGGCCCAGCGAGCCTGGGATCACATCCAGGAAGTCGAAGCGGCTGGCGGAATGACCAAGGCCATTGAAGCCGGTATTCCTAAGTTGCGGGTTGAAGAAGCAGCAGCTCGGACCCAAGCGCGCATTGACTCTGGTCGTCAGCCCGTCATCGGGGTGAATAAGTACCGGTTGCTTGAGCCCGAGAACATTGATGTGTTGAAGGTCGAAAATGCTGACGTGCGAGCCCAGCAAATCGCGAAATTGGCCAAGCTCCGCAGTGAACGCGATGAGGCTGCTTGCCAGGCCGCGTTGGCTCGACTGACCGCTGCGGCCGCGCAAGAAAGTACCGATTTTGAGCACAACTTGCTGGCGGTATCTATCGATGCAGCCCGAGCTGGCGCCACGGTGGGCGAAATGAGCGACGCGCTCGAGGCCGTTTTTGGTCGTCACACTGCTTCCATCCGTACGATCTCAGGTGTGTACAGCAATGAAGTGGGTAAGTCCGATCTCGTGACTGCTCTGCGCGAGCGCACGGATGCTTTTGCACAGGCGCAAGGACGACGCCCGCGCATCTTGGTGGCCAAGATGGGCCAAGACGGTCACGACCGCGGCCAAAAGGTCATTGCCACAGCCTTTGCCGACCTCGGTTTCGATGTTGATGTCGGCCCGTTGTTCCAAACACCGGCCGAAGTTGCTGCGCAGGCCGCTGAGTCTGACGTCCACGTCGTGGGTGTTTCCTCGCTCGCCGCTGGTCACCTGACGCTGGTTCCCGAGCTGAAGGCAGAACTTGCCAAGGTCGGACGTGGCGACATCTTGATCGTGGTCGGTGGCGTCATTCCGCCACAAGACTTTGATGAGTTGTATGCCGCGGGTGCTGTGGCGATCTATCCGCCAGGAACGGTGATCGCTGAAGCCGCTGGTGATTTACTCAACGAACTCGATCGCAGTCTTGAGGCCACTTCCTCGTGACAGCGGATGCTCCCTTGACCCTCGACGACTATGTCGCCGGGATTCGAAGGTGCGACCGTACAGTGATCGGCAAGGCATTAACCCTTGTCGAGAGCACCCGCCTGGACCATCGCGAGTTAGCCCAACAATTGGTAGCGGCTCTGTTGCCGTTTACGGGCAAGGCCCAACGCATTGGCATCACCGGTGTTCCCGGAGCGGGTAAGTCCACGCTGATTGACACCCTGGGTTCCCATTTGACCGGTGCCGGCCATCAGGTCGCTGTGCTGGCCGTCGACCCGTCATCAACACGCAGCGGTGGATCGATTCTTGGCGACAAGACACGGATGGAGAAACTTTCCATCGACCCACAGGCCTTTATTCGTCCCTCACCTACTTCGGGAAACTTGGGTGGAGTCACGCGAGCCACCCGTGAAGCCATGGCTGTTGTCGAAGCGGCTGGGTTTGATGTGGTGTTAGTGGAAACCGTGGGAGTAGGTCAATCCGAAACTGCTGTAGCCAACATGGTGGATTGTTTTGTTGTCTTGATGCTCGCCCGGACCGGGGATCAGTTGCAAGGAATCAAGAAGGGTGTTCTTGAACTCGCGGATGTCATCGCGGTCAATAAGGCCGATGGTGAAAACGCGACGGAAGCCTCACGCGCGGCCCGAGAACTGTCCGATGCGATGCACCTGATTCAGCCTCCCGATGCGATTTGGCAACCGTTGGCTTTGACCTGCAGTGGTTTGACCGGTGATGGTGTGGAGCAGCTATGGGCTGAGGTGCAACGCCACCATGGCGTCATGGAAGAAGCCGGTGAGATCCAGGCTCGTCGCGCCCGGCAGCAAGTCGACTGGATGTGGTCGATGGTTAATGAGCAGTTACTGAGTCGTTTGCAATCCTCAGAAGCGGTGCGACAGATCGCTGATCGAGTGCAAGATGATGTGCGAACAGCTAAGACGACGGCTAGCTTGGCCGCTGCGGAAATTCTTAAAGCGTTCGATAGTCAGTAGCGCGACTACCTACGCGCTAGGCGAAAGCGTCCTACTTGCGAAACGGGTCGCTGGGTGGTGGCGCCGTCAAGTCCGCACGAGGACACGTAGCCAAGGTGATCTCAGCGCTGGCGAGGGCCTCATCGCAAATGCCATCAACAGTCCATCCGCTGGTGATGCCGTATTCGGTAGCGGTGACTTTATAAATCGTGATCTGTCGTCGTGCGGGGGTGTCGTACATGACCGCGATGGAGCCGATGAGTTCGGCCGATCCACGAGTGCCGTCTGCCCCATCCCAGGGACGGTCGTAGCGTTGCCATAGTGAGGTCGTCGCATTCCAGACGCCACCAAAGGCCACATCCTGTCGTTCAAGTTCCTTGACGACGATAAGAGCCAAACGCTCATCCAAGACCGCAGCCGGTCGGATGATCCGGGTGTCATCGGAAATCACGTGTGTCTCCATTCCTCATACATCGGCAGATCGGGTGTAAACCTAAATCTTAGGTGCCTAGAGACTGACAGGGGCGATTTCGCAGGGCGAGGACGTAGTCAGCCGGTGCCCCAGCGGCCTCAGCGGCGTCGGCCATGATCCCCAGGTAGCGCGCGGAGGGAAGTCCTCCCTCGTAGGCATCCAGTACGTACAGCCACGCCAGGAGCTCACCATTGATGCCCTGTACCCGAACCCGAATCTTGCGGTACAGGCCGGTCTCGGCCCCCTCCCAGTGGTCGAGAGCCTGCTCATCGGCCTTGGGGACGTCGTAGAGCATCACGAAGACGTGATCGTCGGGGTCTTCGACCACGGTGGCCAGGGCGCCCTCCCAGCCCAAATCCTCGCCGCCAAAGGTCAAACGCCAGCCCTGCAACCACCCAGATCCTGCGGGTGGGGAGTGGGGCGCGCGTTGGTGCATCTGTTGGGGATCCAGATTGGATCCATACGCTGCATAGAGGGTCACGTGGGAACGATAGTAGGGACAGGGGAGAATGTGCGCTTGTGACATCAGTTGTGATCATCGGTGGCGGCCCAGGTGGGTACGAAGCCGCCTTGGTGGCGGCCCAATTAGGCGCCCAGGTGACCCTGATTGACGCCTCGGGGATCGGCGGGTCGGCTGTTTTGACCGACTGCGTGCCCAGTAAGGCACTGATCGCCACCGCTGAGGTGGTCACCATGGCATCTGAGTCCGGTGACTTGGGGGTGCGGATCCATGGCCAAGCACCCGCGCCAGGCGTGGTCCATATCGACATGGCGTTGGTCAATGGGCGGGTAAAAAAGCTCGCAGCCGCGCAGTCGCAGGACATCGAGCAGTCGCTGCGCACCGCAGGAGTGACCCTGATTCATGGTCGCGCGCGATTGGTTGCGCGAAATCGCGTCAGCATCAATGGTGACGAGATCGACACCGACGTGATCTTGTTAGCAACCGGTGCGCGTCCGCGAGTGGTGTCCGGAGCCGAACCCGATGGCGAACGCATTCTTACGTGGGAACAAATCTATGATCTGCCCGAACTTCCTGCCAAACTAATTGTCGTTGGATCAGGTGTGACTGGTGCCGAATTAGCATCCGCCTACAACGCACTCGGTAGCGAAGTGGTCTTGGTGTCGTCGCGCGATCGAGTTTTGCCTGGTGAAGATGCGGATGCTGCTTCGGTGATTGAAGACGTATTTCGCCGTCGTGGCATGCAGGTGTTAAGTAACGCGCGCGCCGAGTCAGTGACGCGTACCGACCATGGTGTTCGGGTGGTGTTGCAATCCGGCGAGGTCCTCGAGGGCTCGCACGCCTTGATAGCCGTGGGATCGGTTCCCAACACCGGTGACTTAGGGCTCGAAGACGTCGGCGTTCGGTGCGATCCAGCCGGGTTTATTGCCACTGATCGCGTCTCACGCACCTCGGTGCAGGGAATTTATGCTGCGGGCGACTGCACCGGAGTGTTGATGCTGGCCTCTACTGCAGCGATGCAGGGTCGCATTGCCATGCGCCACGCGATTGGTGATGCCGTGGTCCCGCTCGACCTCAAGGGTGTGTGTGCCAACGTGTTCACGGACCCAGAGATTGCGACCGTGGGTTGGTCTCAAAACGATGTTGATGCCGGACTCATCGATGCGACGTCAGTGCACCTACCGTTGGCAACTAATGCGCGCGCGAAGATGGTGGGACTCGAAGATGGGTTCGTCAAACTCTTTTGTCGCCCGGGTACCGGAATTGTGATTGGCGGAGTCGTCGTTGCCCCCAAGGCGAGTGAGTTGATTTATCCCATCGCTATTGCGGTTGACCAACAACTCAGCGTGGACCAGATCGCTAATTCATTTACCGTGTATCCGTCGATGACCGGATCAATCGCCGAAGCCGCACGACGCTTGCACTTGCGTTCCTAGACAGACAAAAGCCCGACACCGATCAGGGTGCCGGGCTTTTGCGTGAGTGGTTACGCGGCGATTTCCTCGCGGTTGAGCTGGCGGTAGACGTTGGCAATGAACAGCGCCGCGAAGGGCAGCGCCACCAAGGTCAAGATGCCGAAGAGGAACGATCCCACCAAAGCCGTGATAGCGCTGATGATGGTCATCAAGAGCACAGGCACGAAGTTCTTCGTGGCGGCTTCGTAGGACGCCTTCAATGCGTCACCGACGGACATGCCCTTATCCAGCGCGTAAAACGGAGCCAGCTGGAACAGGAAGGCGGCGATGATGCCAGGAATGACACACAGGACCAGACCAATCCCGATGAGCAAGCCATAGACGATGGCCACGGCGATGTACTTGCCGAGGTTTTCGCCCGTGGTGAGATTGTCGAAACCAGGTGTTTGACCTTGCGTGGTCTTCAACGCAGCCCGGTAGATACCAATGGTCGCGATCCACGCCAAGACGCCAAACACGATCGCTGTAATCAGCGAAGCGGTGATGCTGGTGGCAAAGGAGGCAACGCATGGCCCGTTGGGGACAGTTGATTGCCCATCAACGACGATGGTGTTGTTGCAACTTCCGTCGGTCAGCAAGTTGAGAATTCCCTTTTGGGCCATGCTGCCAACAAAGCGGATGACAAACACCACGGCTGCTAGAGCAATCAAAATGACAGCGTTAGAGCCAAACTTGTTAATCGCCCACGAAAAGGCTGCGCCAATATCCACAGAACTTGCGCCACCAGCTGATCCGCTACCGGAACCGCCGTAGGCAGGTGGGGGCGGCGGAGGTGGTGGTGGAGTCCCACCGGCTGGCGGCTGGGGCGGGGGAGGCGGAGTAACGCCTTCATTTGGTTGATCGGTCACGATCGACACCTTTCATGGCGGGAGTGCGTCTTCCCATCATGCGGTGTGAAGTGCAGTTTTTGAGGTAATGGAGTGCAGTTCAGGCCAAGTGGCAGGCGTAAAAGGGCGAAAAGGGGACCTTTGGACTAGCGAGTGTGCGCCTAGTCCTTGATTTCACACAGCACCGCGCCCGCAGACACGGTGGCTCCGACTTCAGCAGCAAGTCCGGTAATCGTTCCTGCCTTGTGTGCGTTGAGTGGCTGTTCCATCTTCATCGCTTCGAGAACCACAACGAGGTCACCCACGGCAACCGTTGTGCCTTCTTCAACGGCCAACTTCACGATGGTGCCTTGCATTGGTGAGGTTAAGGAGTCGCCACTGGCTGCAGCGGAAGCTTTGCCACCGCCACCACGCTTGGTGGGTTTCTTAGAACCGCTGCTACTTGATGTGGTGCTACCAAGTCCGGCAGGAACCGAAATCTCGACACGCTTTCCGCCGACTTCAACCGTCAGTGTTTCGCGATCCGTGGGCTCTGGGCTTTCGGCCAATGTGCCGCTGTAAGCAGGAATCTGGTTGTCAAACTCGGTTTCAATCCAGCGGGTGTGAACGACGAATGACGCGTTGGGGTCGGCTGGAGCAAAGTCGGGTTCATTGACCACTGCGCTGTGGAAGGTCAGGGCGGTAGGAATGCCGTCGACGACGAATTCGGCCAAGGCACGACGTGAACGCTCGAGCGCTTGCTGACGAGTAGCGCCGGTCACGATCAGCTTGGCCAACAGTGAGTCAAAGTTTCCGCCGATGACGTCACCTTGGATAAATCCAGCATCGAGTCGCACACCAGGACCGCTCGGGGGTTCCCACGTGAGCAAGACACCAGGAGCGGGCAAGAAGTTGCGGCCCGGGTCTTCACCGTTGATGCGGAATTCAATTGAGTGGCCGGTGACGGTGGGGTCGTCATAACCCAGGACTTCGCCGTCGGCAATGCGGAATTGCTCACGGACTAGGTCGAGGCCGGTGACTTCCTCACTCACGGGGTGTTCCACCTGCAGTCGGGTGTTGACCTCGAGGAATGAAATGGTGCCGTCTTGGCCGACCAGGAACTCACACGTTCCGGCGCCGTAGTAGCCGGCTTCGCGGATGATGGCCTTGGACGCGGTGTACAACTGCTCGTTTTGTGCATCGGTAAGGAACGGGGCGGGAGCTTCTTCAACGAGTTTTTGGTGGCGACGCTGCAATGAGCAGTCGCGCGTAGAGACAACGACCACGTTGCCGTGTTGGTCTGCTAGGACCTGAGTCTCGACGTGACGGGGGCGATCAAGGTAGCGCTCAACAAAGCATTCGCCGCGACCAAAAGCTGCGACGGCCTCGCGAACGGCTGATTCAAACAATTCCGGAATCTCTTCGATGGTTCGCGCGACCTTCAGACCGCGTCCACCGCCACCAAAGGCAGCCTTAATGGCAATGGGCAAGCCGTTTTCTTTGGCAAAAGCCACGACTTCGTCAGCGTTGTCCACGGGGTCAGGCGTACCTGCCACCAGAGGGGCACCGGCTCGTTGCGCAATGTGGCGTGCCTTGACTTTGTCACCCAAGCCATCAATGGCAGCGGGGGGAGGACCGATCCACGTTAAACCTGCATCGATCACCGCTTGAGCAAAAGCTGCGTTCTCACTAAGAAACCCATAACCAGGGTGAACCGCATCGGCACCACTGGTCTTTGCTACATCAAGCAACTTGTCAATCACCAGGTATGTCTCGGCCGCAGTTGCTCCATTCAGGGCGTACGCCTCGTCGGCTGCCTTGACGTGCTGGGCGTCGCGATCGGGATCTGCGTACACGGCCACACTGGTCAGGC
>CALQPL010000037.1 GCA_943332445.1 Bifidobacterium breve | reverse complement strand
GGTCCTGTATCGCTCGCGCATCATCAAGGTTGACGGTCGATTCAAGAAGATCATGTTCGTCGCCTTGATCTCGTACTTGGTGATCGGCGTCCTGTCCTTGATCGCTCAGCTGGTTGGCGTGGGTGGTGGCTTTGGTTTCTACGGCGTGGGCCCCTTGGGTCTGATTTTGTGTCTGGCCGGCGTTGCCTTGGCATCCTTGACACTGGCTTTGGACTTTGAAGCGATTGCGCAGTCCATCTCCATGGGACTTCCCGAGCGCGAATCTTGGCGGCTCGGCTTTGCCTTGATGGTGACGCTGATTTGGCTCTACCTAGAAATCCTGCGCTTCTTGGCCATTCTCAACAGCAGCCGTTAAGCCTTGGCTGGACTGATTCCACCCGAGCGGTCGGTGAGTGAGCAACAATTGCACTCCATCGAGCAGATTGCTGAACGTTTGCGCTTAATGGAGTTGAATCGTCTCTCGCGAACCGATGCGGAAGGCCTGTCGATTGCTGAACAGGTGTATCAGTCCTGTTGTCGTCTCACCGATCGTGATGTACCTCGGCTCAGCGATGCAGCCGCGGGGGATCAGTGGATGGTCATCGCGCGGGAGCACCTCAGCGACCACCAGGGACAGTCAACGGAACTGTTGGACGAGCAAGTGCGAGCGGTGAAGTCCCTGCTCTAGCGGCGCTGGGCAAGAAATTCGTGAAGCCGGCGCTGGCCCTCGTTTTCAAGGTGCGGTCCGTGGGTAAAAGCTACGGTCTCGCATTGGGCTTGGCTGAGCTTGTGTGCTGATTCCTCGTTCAAGGCGATGTCATGGCAGTAAAGCTTGATGCCAATGCGAATTGCCGAGCGCCAGTAGTGGATGACATCACCAGTAATCAGTACGCCCGTTGGTTCGTGCACAAAGCTGGTGTGTCCGGGTGTGTGTCCGGGTGTGTGCATGACTCGCAATCCACCGGCTAGATCAAGCAGTTGTCCGTCGGTAAAGGTGTCGCTGACGGTGATCTTGTCAAAGCGCCCCCATTTCATTAACAGGGAGCGAAAGTTTCGACTTGGGTCAATGGGCGGGCACTGTCCCTGAGCGAGGAACGGTGCATCGAGTGCATGGGCACTCACGGGTGCTGCGCTTTCTTGACGAGCGCGCTCGATGTTGCCCACATGATCACCATGCGCATGGGTCACCACGATGTTGGTGATGTCTTCGACCTGAATACCAATGTGAGCTAGGCCTTGTTCGAGCCGTTTCCATGCCCAAGGCATCCCGGCATCAATAAGCGTGACTTGGTTATCGTCGCCTTGGAGGACAAAGGCGTTGATTCCATCCGCAGGAGCCACAGGAATGCGCCAAACATTGGGCGCGAGAACACATGCCGGTGGGGAACCCATGGCTAATCATGCTCAGGGGCAACACCAAGCACGCCAACCGGACAGGAAACGCCGGTTCCGCCCATTCCGCAGTAGCCGTTGGGGACTTTGTGGAGGTACTGCTGGTGATAACCCTCAGCGAAGTAGAAGGTGCCTGCCTGTGCCACGGGATCAATTTCGGTGGTGATGTCTCGGTACCCGTTTGAGGTTAAGGCGCGTTGGTACATGGCCTTGGAAGCCTCGACGATTTCATCTTGCACCGCATTTGTGGTGTAAATCGCTGATCGGTATTGGGTACCGACGTCGTTGCCTTGGCGAAAGCCTTGAGTGGGATCGTGGTTTTCCCAAAACACCTTCAAGATGTCGGCGAAGGGGATTTGCTCGGGGTCAAAGACCACTTGGACGGCTTCGGTGTGACCGGTGCGTCCGGTGCACACTTCGTCGTACGTGGGATTGTCGGTGTAGCCACCTTGATAACCAACCGCCGTGGAGTACACACCTGGTGTTTGCCAGAACTTACGCTCCGCACCCCAAAAGCACCCCATCCCGAGAAACACCACTTCGAGGTCTGCGGGAAAGGGTGGCTCTAACGGAGTGCCTAAGACAGCGTGCCGATCTGGCACTTCAAAAAGTCGTTGATCGTGACCGGGCAGTGCTTCATCGGGGGTGACAAGTCGTCGCGGTCCGAAGGAAAACATCACGCACTCCTGCAGAGGTGGTCGGGTGAACCTCAAGTGTGGCGCGAACTAGGTGATTTCGCCCGTTGAATCATCAGTTGTAGGGGTGGGAGCACCTTGTTTCCGCGCGGATTTATGGGTTTCTTGCATTGAGATCGCCAACAGGAAGCCAAAGGCGGCAACCGCGGCGCCGGCACTGAAAGCGATGGGGTATCCGGCTTGGGAAACCAGCCAACCAGCGATAAGCGGACCGGTGATAGCTCCAAAATCTGATGCCATCTGAAAAGCCGCGACCACTGTTCCACCGCGAGCGGGTGAAACATCACCTACGACAGCGGCAGGTGCTGAACCCATGAACGCTGAGCCAACGCCCAGCAACGCCATCCCCAGTAAGAACACTGCCGGGGTGGTGGAGCTAGCCAGAATCAACATGCCAATGGTGACGGCTCCGGTGCCGCAGACAAGTGCTGGTTTGCGACCGCGTTCATCGCTGAGTCGACCAGCAGGAATCAAGAGGATGGCTTGAACACCCGCAGAGACGAAGAATCCGATTCCCGCCAACAGTGGCCCCTTGAGTAAGGCCTCAACTACGAAAAGTGGAACGAGGGATGCACGCAAACCAAACGAGGCGAAACCGTTGCCCAGGTTGATCACCATTGCAGTCACAAACGAGCGATTGCGTAGGGCAACAAAGAGAGGAGCTAGGCCTCGCTCTGCTTTGTTGGGTGTTCCGCCCGAGGGGCGTTGGGCTGTGGTGCTGCCCCGAAGGGCGGTGATCGCGAAAATACCGGCGATGATCAGCATGCCTGCGTAGATGAAGAAGGTGGCGCGAACGGAATAGGCACCGATCAATCCACCAAGAGCTGGACCGCTGATGCCACCGAGCAAGAACCCACCTTGGAAAACTCCCGCCGCTCGGCCACGTTGGTCTTCTCCCGCGCTGCGAAGAAGGAGACCTAGGGCGGACACGGTGAACATCGCACTGCCGACTCCGCCGATACCGCGAAGCAGCAGCAACTGTGCGTAGGTTTGGGCTAACCCTGCGAGGGCACTGGAAACGGCCACAATCCACACGCCAGCGGTGAGGACGATGCGCTCACCCAATCGATCAACGATGGCCCCCGCACCAAGTGCGGAAATGAATCGCATGAAGGCAAATGCGCTGATGACTGCCCCGACAGCGAAGTACGAGACACCAAATTGACGAGCGAAGAGTGGGATAGCAGGAGCCACGATGCCAAACCCAAGGGCGACCAGAAAGGCGATGACAACCAAAATCGAGACTTCGCGGGGGAGTCCGGCAAGTGGATTGCGAATGCGCATGGTGGTTCAGTGTGTCAAAGCCGTCAGGCTTAGGCGCTACGGCGTCGGCCCTTGCGCCGCGCAAGGTAGTCCGTGACTACGTAGTCCCCCAGTCGGTTGCCCGATGAGGCGAAAACCTGGCCCCCGTTGCGACGCGCCACCCCCTCAACGAATTGCTCTAGACGGGGGTCATCCCCGAGCCGGAAAATCGACATAGAGGCCCCACGACGAGTCATCTTGTCCACTTCGGCCAACGTCACGGCGAGAGTTTCGGGGGAGGGTGGCCAGCCAAAACTCCACTGCCCATCGCGCTCAAGGTGTGCGGTGGGTTCGCCATCGGTGACGACCAATACGACGGGTTCGGCATCCGGATGCTTGTCCAGGAACCGTCCAGCCAACATCAGCGCGTGCTGCAGGTTGGTTCCTTGAAAGCCAGGAACATCGAGCGAAGCAAGTTCGGCGGCCGGAACCATGCGGGCCATGTTCGCAAAACCGATCACGCAAATGGCATCTTGCGGGAATTGCGACTCAGCTAAGGCATGTAGGGCTAGAGCTGTGGTTTTGGCCTCACGCCAGGTGTCGTTGAGCACCATGGAAAAGGATTGGTCCACCAACAAACACACTGCGGCTCGAGTACGCGTTTCCGTCTCTCGAATTTCAAAGTCTTCGACATCTAGTCGAACCTGGTCACCGATTCCGTTGCGGCGGATGGCGTTACTGACCGTCTTGACGACATCCAAGGGCTGTTCATCACCAAATCGCCATGGGCGTGAAGCGCCGGTGAGTTCGCCGGAAGCGCCTGCATCGTGAATATCGTGATTTCCCCGCGGCCCTGCCTTTAAGGACGAAAAGACACGACGCAAGGCGGTCTGGCCAATGCGGCGAACAGCCTTTGGCGTTAGTTCGCTCTCGCCACCCGTGCGAGTGAGGTAGCCAGCTCGTTCGAGTTCGCGTTCCATGCGCTTGAGGGCTTCTAGATCATCAACTGCTTGCCGGCCCAATGCATTGCGCACGAGTTCCTCATCCACATCATCAATGGATGCACCCGGGTAATCCTGGTTCAGCATTTCTTCTAAGGCTTCTAGATCAGCCAACTCCTCCAGCGCTGAGGTGCCATCACCCATGCCCATGGGATTGTCGCCATTCATGCGGGCGGGGCGACGATTAAACAGGTCAGGGCGACGCTCGCGCAGTCCCTCACCCAGTTGAGACATTTGCATCTGCAAGTCCAGGTCATCGCCCATGGCTTGCTGCATCAGCTCATTGAGCTCAGCGCGTTGCTCCGGGGTGAGCGAATTCATTAAACGCTCAGCTGCAGCAGCGCGACGAGCCAGCGACTCGACTAATTCTTCGAGGTTTTCAGGCTTGTCTGGAAAAAACTCTCCGTGCTTTTCCATGAACGCATCAAAGTCCGCCTGCGTGTGTTCTCCACGGGCATCTGCGGCCAGCATCGCATTGAGGTCGCTCATCATGTCCTTAATGCGCTCCATGGCTTGCGGGTCACCGCTTTGCAGGGCTTCCTTCATGCCTTTGAACTGCGCATCCAGGACTTCTTGTTGCAGTAACTCTTTGATTCGATCAAAAGTTTGCTGAGCTTCTTGGCTGGTCCACTGGTAATTGCCCAGTTCCTGGACCGCTCGTGCGGTGTCGTCGGGAAGTGCGTTGAGTTCGGCTTCGCGCATGCGGGCATTGTCGGACGGGTCGGGGAACAAAGCGTTGCGCTCAAGTTCTACTGCTTGGTCGAGAAGTTCGCGCACTTCCTGCAATGTGCCGTCTAAGTTGCCGGATTCCTGCAGGTCGCGTCGACGTTGTCGAGCTTTGCGTAAGAGGTCGTCTAAACCGCGACGGCCTTCGCTACCTCGCCGCAGGAGATCGCGCAGGGCTTCGCGGGGATCAGCACCGTCGAGGACTCGATCACCGATTTCGTCCAATGCCGAAGCCACGTCAAAGGGAGCGGCCAGTGGATCGGGCCCCTCGTGGTAGCCGCCGTAGCGATAGCGAGTCATGGCGCTTAGACCGCGCCGTATACCGAGGTGCCGCCTAGATCATCCTTGGAAATCTTGCGCGTCAGATACAGGCCTTCAAGCGCGAACTCGACAGCCGCGGCTGCCATGGCTGGTGACTCAGCGCCGTCATCGCCTACTGCCGCAACGATGCGGGCCAGGCCGTCAAAAGCGCCCACGTCATCCAAGATGGCCTTCGCGGTAACGAGGTCACCACTGACCACGTTGGTGTCCTCGTTGATTTGATCAACGAGGCCGGACAGATCAACCCCGGCAAGGTGAGAACGAAACACCTCCGCAATCGCCTTGCGCATGAGGTGTTGGAGGACTTCTTCTTCTCGTCCTTCTTCGCTGACTTCGAATTCGACTTTGCCGCGCAGTGTCGGGACCACTCCGGCCAGGTCGCACACTCGCGCAACTGCAGGTTCTTCACCGGTGATGGCAGATCGACGAAGCGCCGATGCGGCCACTGACTCAGCGGCAGCTACCGCGAATCGCGCGGAAAGTCCGGAGCGATCATCAATAGCTGGTGATTGACGTACCAAGCGCGTAAAGCGAGCGACGGTTTCCAGGATGTGACTGGGGACGATGGCTTGGAGAACGGCCTCTTGTCGAACCAATGCGATCTCGTTCGACAGATTAAGGGGATAGTGCGTGCGGATCTCGGCGCCAAAGCGGTCCTTAAGCGGAGTAATGATGCGACCGCGGTTGGTGTAGTCCTCAGGGTTTGCGGATGCGACGAGGAGCAGGTCCAGGGGTAGGCGCAGCTGATAACCGCGCACCTGAATATCTCGCTCTTCCAGAACGTTCAGCAGTGCTACTTGAATGCGTTCGGCCAAGTCGGGAAGTTCGTTGACGGCGAAAATGCCGCGGTTCGTGCGTGGCACGAGGCCAAAGTGCACGGTTTCGGGATCGCCCAGCGTGCGACCTTGAGCCACCTTGATGGGGTCAACATCACCGATGAGGTCACCCACTGATGTATCAGGGGTAGCCAGCTTCTCGCCGTAGCGATCATCGCGGTGCATCCACGAAATTGGGGTGTCATCACCTAACTCAGCCACTCTGGCCTGAGACCACGGTGTCACGGGTTCGTAGGGGTGTTCGTTGAGTTCACTGCCAGCGATAACAGGAGTCCATTCGTCCAGCAAACCCGTCAGACTGCGAATCAATCGCGTCTTTCCTTGGCCGCGCTCGCCGAGCAAAACAATGTCGTGACCTGCGAGCAACGCTCGTTCCATTTGGGGGCGCACGGTTTGGTCAATCCCGACCATCCCGGGGAACGGATCGCGTCCCTGCTGCAGCATGGCGATCAAGTTGGTGCGCACTTCATCTTTGACACTGCGCAGTTCATGGCCGCTCGCACGTAGTTCGCCGAGGGTGGAGATTTGAGGTTTTCCGATGGATGAAGTCACACCTCAAAACTACGCCATTGTGAACAATGTGCCAATCGGGCAAAAGTGGCGAATCCTGCGCGTGCGAAGCCTCAATCTGTCTCTGATCGGCCACAATGGGCACATGACCCGATGTGCCGATGGCCTTGCTCGCGGTGGCCACGTAGAAGACACTGCTGCCCGCGCTGCTCAACGAGCCTTGGATGGGCTCCAGGGGCGCGCTCCTGACGTGGCGACGATCTTCATCGCGGGCAGTGCTCCCGAAGAAGCCGAAAGTGCACTCCTGAAGGCCGCTGAAGTCATCGGTGCTCAGACAGTGATTGGTTGCACCAGCGACGGAGTGGTTGCTGGTACCCACACCTCCGGTGGTGAACCGGCTGTGTCGGTATGGGCGGCTTCGATTCCGGGTGCTCGCATTCGTAGCTTCCACCTCGAAGTCATCCGCACGCAAGATTCTTTGGCCGTGGTCGGAATGCCACAGCGACGCGAAGACGACAAGGTCGCCCTCATGCTTGCTGACCCATGGTCGTTTCCTGCCGGTGGTTTTGTTGACGGTTCGGTCAAGGCCTTAGACCACCTACCGCTGTTGGGCGGATTAGCCGGTGGTCCATCGCCCGGCAGTGTCCGCATGTTGACCGACGGTCGAGTGGTCAACCGTGGAGCAGTGGGATTGGTCTTGGGGGGTCCAGCGAATGCTCATGTCGCGGTGGCTCACTCCACACGACCCGTTGGCCCACCGATGACGGTCACATCAGCGGACAGCGATGTGCTCTTTGAACTTGCTGGCCAGCGAGCGGCAGAAGCGATTGATCGCGTCGTTGCAGACCTCACCGGACACGACCAAGCATTGGCGTCGGCTGGACTACTCGTTGGTCGAGTCTTCGATGAATACGCCGATGATCACGGTGTGGGTGACTTTGCTGTACAGCCCGTTCTCGAAATCGATCGCTCGACGGGACGGGTATACGTCGCCGATCCCATTGATGTGGGAACGACCGTCCGCCTGCACGTGATTGACCCTGATTCGGCACGAGATGACATTGCTTCGGTCGTTCAACGCTTGTCGACCGAGACCGTGGCCGATGGGGCATTGGTCTTTTACGGTTCACCGCGCGGGCCCATCGGGGGCGACTCAGAGGGCGACGTGCTCAGCATTCGTCGAGGACTGGCCGCCACCGGAGTCAGCGCGATGTTGACTCGTGGAGCCATTGGTCCGGTTTCTGGTGGAAACCGATTGCTCGGTTTTGCCACGACGATGTTGATCCTCGGTGGGGCAGTCGAAACCCCGTAAGAGGTTTTAAGCGGGTGCCGGTTCTTCGGCAGTTGCCACCACGTCATCGCGACCAGCGAGGCGAATTTCCTTCAGG
>CALQPL010000036.1 GCA_943332445.1 Bifidobacterium breve | reverse complement strand
GCTGCGATGGCTTCGGGGCGCATCGGAGTCGTGGCCGCATGGTCTAAGTAGGACATTGTGCACAAGTGTAGATGGCAGGCGAGATTCCCGCCTGAGGTCAGCCCTTGCGGGTGGCGATTTCCTGGGTCAACTGCGGCCCAACAGCGAACAGGTCACCTACGACGCCGAAATCTGCCAACTCAAAGATCGGGGCTTCGGGATCCTTATTGACGGCCACGATCGTCTTGGACGTCTGCATTCCGGCACGGTGCTGAATCGCACCAGAGATACCCAAGGCGATGTACAGCTGCGGCGAGACCGTCTTGCCGGTTTGGCCCACCTGGTACTGGTGTGGGTAAAAACCTGAGTCCGTTGCGGCACGCGATGCGCCAACCGCGGCATCGAGGCTGTCGGCCAGCTTCTCGATGACATCGAAGCCCTCAGGGCTTCCCACTCCTCGTCCACCCGAAACGACAGTGGCTGCTTCGGACAGTTCCGGACGTCCACCCTTGGCTTCGACCACGTGCTCAGTGATGACAGCTGCGGTATCGGATGCCGCTAGATCAGCAGTGATCGCCACTTGCTCGCCGGCACCGGCGGACTCAACAGGAGTCGTTGAGTTTGGGCGCACGGTGATGATGGGGGTGCCGGTCGTGACCGACGAACGAACGATGGTGCTGCCACCAAAGACCGATTGAACAGCAACGATTCCGTCTTCAATATCCACGGCATCGGTGATCACACCACTGCCCGAACGCACCGCCAACCGACCAGCGATTTCCTTGCCCTCGGCGGTGGAAGGAATCAACACTGCCGCTGGGGACGCGCTAGCCACGAGTTGATTCAAGATAGCGACCTTGGGGCCAACAACCGAAGTCGTGAGCGCAGCATCGTTAGCCACGTACACCTTTGCTGCGCCATAACGCACCACATCGGCCACCGCTTGGTCGGCACCTGCACCGACGATGACTGCGCTGGGAGAGCCATGCTTCGCAGCCAGCGTGAGCAGCTCAAAGGACACCTTCTTGACCACACCATTGGTGTGTTCAACCAGAACCACAATCTCTGCAGACACAATTTCTCCTAGGTCAGGGTTAAAGGAATTTTTGGGTGACGAGGAAGTCAGCGATCTTGGTGCCGCCATCGCCTTCATCGGTGACCACGGTTCCGGCTTGGCGCGGCGGTCGTTGCTCAAAGGCGTTAACTCCCGACCAGGCCCCAGCCAAGCCAACGGTCGCAGGCTCAATCGCGAGCTCGGTCAGGCTCAAGGTCGCCACGGGCTTCTTCTTCGCGGCCATGATGCCCTTGAATGAGGGGTATCGAGGTTCGTTGATCTTTTCCACCACACTGACAATGGCGGGCAAGGAGGACTGCACCACGTCATAGCCATCATCGGTTTGACGCTGAATGGTCAACGTGCGGGCATCCGGGTCAGCATCAACCTTCTTGGCAAAAGTCATCTGTGGCAATTGCAAGCGCTCAGCCAGCATTGCGGGAACAACGGACATACGAGCATCGGTTGATTCCGAACCCAAAATGACCAGATCAAATTCAACAGTGCCAAGCGCAGCGGCAAGAGCTGCCGAAGTGGCAACAGCATCCGAACCATGCAATGCGTCATCAACAACGTGGATTGCATCGTCGGCACCCATTGATAACGCCTTACGAATTGTCTCGCCAGCCTTTTCTGGACCCATGCACAAAATCGTCACCTGGCCACCGTGAGCTTCCTGCAAACGCAGGGCTTCTTCGATGCCGTACTCGTCGAGTTCATTCAAGACCGGATCGGCCGATGCACGGTCGAGAGTCTTGTCCGATTCGTTGAGCTTCTTCTCTGCCCAACTGTCGGGAACTTGCTTGACACAAACGACGATGTTCAGTGGCATGGAGCCAACCTCATTTTCGTGATGGAACTGGATCGTGGTGATAAAGCGGGATAGTGATGATCGGGCTGTCTACTCCTATATTACCCGCGAGTAACGCAGGACGCTTCTGGGGCCTACCGGTGGAGGAACCGCGCCTTACCTGGGCCTGACTCCACAAAGGTCCGCATCCCGATGACTCGGTCTTCGGTGCCAAACAATCCGGCAAAGGCCTGCTCTTCGATGGCAATTCCACCGTCAATGTCGGTATCTAGCCCGGCATCAATGGCCCGCTTAGCGGCCTGTACGGCCAAAGCGGGGCGTGTGGCCAGTTCGGCCGCCAAAGCCAGCGCCGTGCTGACGACTGCATCGTCGGCCACGACTTGGTTGACCAAGCCCATAGCCAATGCTTCATCAGCCTTAACCGCACGTCCGGTGAAGATCAAATCTTTGGCTCGGGAAGCACCGATCAAACGAGCAAGGCGCTGGGTCCCACCAGCTCCAGGGATGATGCCCAACAAAATTTCCGGTTGACCAAACTGCGCACTCTCGCCAGCGATGCGAAGGTCAGCGCATAAGGCCAGTTCACAACCGCCGCCCAAGGCATAACCATTAACCGCTGCAATGACCGGACGCGGTGTCGAAGCGATCGCACTAAAGCAGGCCTGAAGTTCGGCGCCTTCGCGTTGAACATCCTCCAGGGACCAGTCAATCATTTCCTTCACGTCAGCACCGGCGGCAAAGGCGCGCTCGTTACCGTGCATGACGATCACGCGCACGGAATCATCGGTGCCCAGAGTCACGAATGCATCGCGCAATTCGTTTTGCATCTGGCGGTTCAACGGATTGAGCTTGGGGCGATCCAAGACCACGGTGGCTACGCCGCTCTCAGCATCGATCGTGACTTTGATGAACTCGCTCATGAACCCTCCGACGCAGACCGAGAGCGCCGGGGATACCGGCGCTACGGACTACAGACTAACGAGGGTTAGGAAAGGTCGTTCCACACGAAGCTGGGGGTGGCGATGCAAGAGTTGGCTGCACCCAAGCGTTGCAGGCCCAAGCGGTCACCCGCGGAGTAGGCAGCGGTGCTTCGAGACAGGATCGTGGGGTACATCACCTGGCTGGTCGAGCTCACGTGGTTCAAGCCCACAGCGTGACCGATTTCGTGCATCAACAGTTCGCCACGCGTCGAGCCGGAACCAAAGCCTGGGCGGAACTTGGCGTTCTGTGCGGCGTTGAGCACTACGAAGCCTCGACCACTCACACCGGTCCAAGGAGCAGATCCAGCCTTCCAGTACTTGAAGGCGTAGCCACCAGTGCCGGCCACGTAACCACCCGAAGAGCTGCGGCCCAAGAGGTTGGACTTCTTGCCCTTGACGGTTTGGTTGGCCCAGGCCACCACGATTTCAGCGGAGGTCTGACGTGCGTACCAAGCGTTGGATGACGTGTTGGTCGGGATCTGCGTCGTGGTTCCGGCGTAGCGGAAGTTCATACCGGACACAGCCGATGCGCGAGCAAAGGCGCGCTTTACGTCATTGATGGCTGCGAGACGACGAGCTGTCGTGTTTCCGGCCAGTCCTGCATTCACGCGGTAGGTGATGGTTTGGCATGGGTTCCAACGGGCAATCACTTTGTTGCCGTCGGGAAGAGTTTGGGTAGCGAGCGAGTATTGGCTGGACGTAGCTGAGGCTGACGAGGTCGCCGGTCCGGCTGCGAAGCCAACTGCTGCGGCCACAGCCACGAGCAGAGCGCTCGTTGCCTTGGTGGGCTTCAACATGATGACCTCCTGCGCGGGTCCCTTGTGGACCACTACGCAAGAAACATCGGCATCGGAAATAGGCCGCTTTAACCATCACTACATCTAGTTGCCATCTCACCCATTCGGACTAGCACTAGCGCTAGAGCCCAGTCCTGAGGCGGATCTAGGAAGAATCCACGCCCTGTTCGCAGAGCCTGAAACAGGCCTTAGACGCGCCCTGCGGGGTGAAGCGAGCACTGACCCGCACGTGTGATCGCGCAACCCCGTGGGGCGCGGATCATGTAGAGACTTAGAACAGGGCGTTTGATAGCGCCAGGCGCCCGGCGGGAACCGCGGGGTGATCATTGCCCAACAGGTCAAAGAGCTCGACGAGGTGCGTGCGAACTGTTGCGCGCTCAGCATCATCAGTGCGGCGCACTAGGTCAACCAGAAGTTCAAAGGCTTCGCTAGCGCGGGCATGGAGCACCAAAACATCCGCGGCCACTAAGTGAGCCTCAACATCCGCAGGACTGTGTACAGCTGCGTTGAGCGCAGCAGTCAATTCGATTCCCTGCGTGCGTTGCATCAGCTTGACCGTGGCTAAGCCTGCTTTTCCATCTGCATGAAAAGGCTCGCGCTGCAAGAGTGCCTCATATGCGGTCACCGCAGCAGCTAAGTCCCCACGGTCAATAGCGTCAGCTGCCTCATCGAGTTCTGGATCGGTGATGACGACTTCTTGTTCCACTTCTTCGGTGGCTTCAGGGATCACTCCTCCGGCGATCTGCCCGTTCACACCTGCCTCAGCAGCGACAGTCAAGAGTTGTTCGAGAACCTGGCGGATCTGCTCCTCTGGCAACGCGCCCTGAAAGAGAGGAAGCGGTTGCCCGGCCACGATGGCGAACAACGCTGGAATCCCTTGCACGCCAAAGGCTTGCCCAATGCGCGGCTGCTGGTCCACATCAACCTTGGCCAAGAGCCACCGGCCATCGGCTTCGGCTACCAACTTTTCCAAGATGGGGCTGAGCTGCTTGCAGGGCTCACACCAGGTCGCCCAGAAATCAATAACCACAGGCACCACGTGAGAGCGTTCGGCGACATCGACCGCAAATGTGTCCTCGGTTGCAGCAAAAACAAGTGGAACCTGTACACCGGCTTCACGATCTTGCTCTACGTGTTGTTGCGCCTTGGCTTGTGCTTCACGCGCTGCCGCGAGCGCACCAAGATCGACTACACCTCGCGTATCAAAACCGCCGGGTTGATTACTCACGCACAGCTCCCGTTATCGAAGAAATTAGGCAGAAGGAACTTTGATGATCAAGGCATCGCCCTGACCGCCACCACCGCACAGCGCAGCAGCACCGACTCCGCCACCGCGACGACCGAGCTCGAGCGCAAGAGTGAGCACAATGCGTGCACCGGACATGCCGATCGGGTGGCCCAAAGCGATCGCTCCACCATTGACGTTGACCTTGTCCTGACTAATTCCCAATTCCTTGGCCGAAACCACACCCACCGCGGCAAAGGCTTCATTAATCTCCACCAGGTCCAAGTCCGCGGGAGTCATGCCCTCACGTGCAAGCGCCTTTTCAATAGCGCGCGCGGGCTGCTCGTGCAAAGAAGGATCCGGTCCGGCCACGACACCATGCGCGCCGATCTCGGCGATCCAACTCAGTCCCAGTTCTTGCGCCTTGTCCTTGCTCATCACCACAACGGCGCAAGCACCATCACTGATCTGCGATGCGCTACCGGCCGTGATCGTGCCTTCCTTAGCAAAGGCAGGACGCAGCTTGCCCAGAGATTCCGCAGTCGTGTCGGCACGAACACCCTCGTCGGTGGTGAATTCGATGGGGTCGCCCTTGCGCTGGGGCAGGCTCACGGGAACGATTTCAGCATCAAAAAGGCCAGCGGCAATCGCTGCAGCGGCACGCTGGTGCGACTGTGCCGAGAATTCATCCTGCTCTTCGCGGGTGAGGTCATAGCGCGCGTTGTAGTTCTCGGTGGAAACACCCATCCCCAACTGATCAAACGCGCAAAACAAGCCGTCATCAGCCATGGTGTCCTGCATGTTCCAGTCCCCGTACTTCACGCCCTCGCGAGATCCGCGCAGAAAGTGCGGTGCATTGGTCATTGACTCCATGCCACCAGCAACGACGATGTCAAATTCACCCGCACGAATGAGCTGGTCAGCAAGGGCGATGGCGTCAATGCCACTGAGGCACACCTTGTTCAAGGTGAACGAGGGAACGCTCATCGGTAGACCAGCGGCGATGCCAGCCTGCCGCGCTGGGTTTTGTCCCGCGCCGGCCTGGAGAACTTGCCCCATGATCACGTAGTCAACCTGCTCGGCACTCACGCCGGCCTTGTCCAGTGCCCCACGGATAGCCACTCCACCCAGGTCTGCCGCACTCATGCCCTTGAGGGAACCGAGGAGGCGCCCCATGGGCGTGCGGGCTCCAGCCACGATGACAGATGCAGACATTGAGGGACCTCCTGGTAACGGTTGAACTCTGAGCCTGACACCATACCTACATGATCCTTCGCATTGATCACGTCGGTATTGCCGTCCCTGACTTGGACGAGGCCATCGAGTTCTACACCAACACCTTGGGGCTGATCTGCGCCCACACCGAGGAAAACACTGAACAAGGTGTGCGGGAAGCGATGTTGGCCGGTCCTGAGGGCGGCGCCATGGTTCAGCTGCTTGCGCCCCTTCGCCCGGACTCCCCCATTGGCAAGTTCTTGGACCGCAGTGGCCCGGGGATTCAACAAATGGCCTACACCGTGGACGACATTGACGCGACGTCTGCTGAGCTTCGCGCCAAGGGCGTTCGCTTGCTGTACGACGAAGCCAAAATTGGCACGGCGGGTTCACGCATCAACTTTTTGCATCCCAAGGATGCGGGTGGAGTGCTCGTTGAATTAGTTCAACCCGGCTCCGACCACTAGTTCGCTTGTTTACTGCGCATCCCAATCAATAACGTCGTGACCGGGAACAACCGTGGCGACGATTTCATCCAACGCTGTTCGCACTTGTTTTTCGCCCACCCATAAATGCACTGCATCGTGGGCAACGACCTCGGCTTGTGGGATCACCGAAAAGCGCTCACGGGCTTGGGGTGGCTGTAGGAAATCGTCGCGTTCAGGAACAAGCACGCGTAGCGGCCGACCATCCTCAGCCCAGCGCCGCAATTCCTCCTCTGAGGTGTATCGCAACGGTGGAGACAGCAAGATCGCACCCATCACCTGGGGCAAGAGCCCGTACTTCAAGGTCAGATCGGTGCCAAAGGACCAGCCCAGCAGCCAGATGTTGGGAAGCCCTGCATCTGTTGCCCACTGGACAGCCGCTTCGACATCGTTCTTTTCGCCTCTGGCCTCATCAAAGGCGCCCTCACTACAGCCGCGTGGACTGCAGGTCCCTCGCGTGTTAAACCGCAAGACATTGATGTTGGCAAGTGCCGGAAGTCGAAACGACGCCTTGCGCAACACATGTGAATCCATAAAGCCGCCCGCAGTGGGTAGCGGATGCAACGTCACGAGCGTCGCATCGCCCGGGCCATCAACTGGGCGAGCAAGCTCACCAACCAGCGTCAAGCCATCGCTGGTGTGCAAGGTGATGTCTTCACGCAAGGCCGGCAACACCGTGGATGGCGAAATTCCGGTCATCGCCGTGGTCCTGAACTCTCCCGACGCTTCCAACAGGGGGTGTGCCAGTGTCGACGATCTTCCATCCCGCGATCGTGTGGCCAGGCCACTACATGTGGCGTAGCCGGACGTATCTCTTGATCACAACCGGGGCACCGGTAATTCTTTGTTGACGACGAGCCCGTAATGCTTCGAACGACGTACTCTTCGCCAGCCCACTCTTGGATGTCTTGGTTTGACGGATTCGACTGTGGACGGTCAGGTGGGGTGGCTCGCTTGGCTCGACGCGGACTCACGGTTGTCCTGATGCCATCTGCCGAATCCCCACTCCATAAGTGGTGGCATCAATCAAAATCTGCGCGGGGAGGTGGCGCGGGAACTGGGTCGAACGTGAGATGGACAACAAAATGTCACAAATATTCGTCATCTTGAACGCCTCCAGCCAGGTGATGGGTCCCTTGGGATAGCCACACCCCAACGTCATCGCTGTGTCAATATCGTCCGCGCTGGCATAACCCGAAGCCAACATGCGGGCCGCATCATTGAAATAAGGGACGAGGAGTCGGCCAATAATTTGGCCTGGCTGATCATCACAGATCACCGCAGTGACCTCAGCCGCTTCCGCGATCGCCAGGACCCCATCAAGGACGGCTTGCCGCGTAAAGGGCGTCATCGCCACTTCAATAACTTGTCCCTTGGCATTGGGAAACAGTGTGTGGATTCCAACAACATCACCACGACGAGCGCCCATCTGTGCCGACAAATCAGTGGCTCGCTGGACAGGCATGACACCCACCATTACCGGAAGATCGGCGGGGATCAGCGTGGGGTCAAATTCGTTGTAGCTCATCCGACGAACACTGACACCTACTTTGCCGCACACTTGAACAAATTCATCAACTTGAGTTCCCTCGCCGACAACAACTACTT
>CALQPL010000035.1 GCA_943332445.1 Bifidobacterium breve | reverse complement strand
TTACCGCTTGCACGATGCCTTCGCTGCTCGTCCGGACCTGCGTGACTCGGGTGCTCCTGTGGTGCACTTGGCCGTCAGTGGCGCGGTGATTCCCGAAGCGTTGGCCGCAGCAGCAGAGTTGGCTGACGAAGGCGTGGCAGCGCACGTGGTTGATGTGACGTCACTGGATCGCTTGTACTCGGCATGGCGCAGTGGATTAGCCGCTGGTGTGCGTACAGCATCGGTGCCGGCCTATCCGCTCATCCTGCGCGAGATCTTCCCAGAGAAGGCTCCTGTGGTCACCATTCACGACGCCGCTTCGCATGCCATGGCTTGGATTGGTTCAGCCTTGGGTGTGCCTGCTGTTCCGCTGGGTGTCGACAAGTTCGGTCAATCCGGCTCCGTGTCGGAACTGTATGAACTCTTCGACCTGACGTCAGGCTCTATCGTGAATGCAGCATTGGCGGCTCTAGCACTGGAGTAGGTCTATGACATCACTGAAGGTAATCCGAATCTCGGCTTTGGTGATGGCTTTAGCCTTTGTCATGCATAGCCTCAATGGTTTCTTTATTGAGCGAACATTTTTGGGACTGACGTCCTTTAATGACTACTCGGTGATCTCCAAACTGCAGGACGCGATCGGGTCTGTTCCGTGGAAACTCAGTGGCATCGGCCATTTTGCTACCGCGTTCGCAGTGTTGGTTTTAAGTATTAGCTTGAGTGAGCTGGCCAAAGCTGATGGCTATGGTGGCGCTCGATTGATCGGGCGCTTAGGCATTGTTAGTGCGGTGGGTTTCGCAGCAAATGGCGTCGCGAACGGCATTGGGGCTCAAGTCGTCAAACTCCTACAAGAAAACAATTCCGATGTTGTCGGGATTCAGGCGGCCACGATCGCATCCTTCTCGATTTTCGAAGCCATCATGAATGCGGTAGCCATCGTCATGTTCGGCGCGTTCTTGATCACCGTCACGATTTGGGGTCGACGCTTCGGGTACTTCTCTAAGCCACTCGTTATCTGTGGATGGGTCGCTGGAATGTCCGGCATCTTGATGGCGTTTGTGTATCTGCCGGCCTACTTGATGTTCTATTTGATTTGGCTGATCTGGTTCTTGATCGTGGTCAAGTCCTCAGGAATGGTCAAAGCCCCGCTGGCCTAAACGGACTTTCCTACGGCTGGAGCGAGGACGCTGGGAGGTCAAACCATCGCAGCGATTCAAAGTCGGCTGAAACTCCTGGTAGAGACTGCGTAGTCCCCAAATCCGGTTCGCCATGACTGGCGAAAATTGCTTCCGCTTCGATGAGGTAGGTGGCTAGCGCAGATTCTGGGGCCCGTTGGGTCGTGGTGGGGTAGACCATCGCTCCGGCAGCGTCGTAATGAACCATCGAGAGTCGCAACGGGGGCTCGATCGTGCCCGCACGGTGGTGCCACAATCCAGAGTCCGGATCAAAGGAATAGTCCGGCAACAGCTTCCAGCCGTGTTCAGCCACCATCGATACCGCTTGCACGATGTACTCAAAAACAGTATCGCTAATGAAGTAGTTGAAGTTGACGCGCACCCAGCCGGGCTTGATCCCCTCACACCCGTGTTCAATCTCGCGTTCAAACTCGTGCGACTTCTCAATGTCAATTCCCAGCAACCGGTGGCCGTACGGTCCAGCACACGAGCAACCCCCGCGCGATTGGATGCCAAACAGATCATTGAGGACGGCAACGACAAAGTTGTGATGCAGGTATCGCCCCGTGGGAGAGCGCATCACGAACGAGACGATGGACAGCCGTTCCGCATCGCGGTTACCCAACACCTCAATAGACGGGTGCGCATCCCAAACTTCCGCGGCTCGGCGCAAGTAGTCCTCTTCGTGCGCACGTATGACGTCAGTGCCTACAGCGGCTTTGAGTTGGAAGGCCAACCCAGCGCGAATGGCTTCTACGATCGCTGGCGTGCCGGCTTCCTCGCGGTGCACCGGGTCGGTCAGGTACAGGTGCTCGGAAGGATTGACGTAGGCCACCGTTCCACCCCCGACAACAGAGGGAACCGTGTTGGTCAGGAGCGAGCGGCGAATGGCCAAAATGCCAGGTGTGCTGGGGCCACCGATGAATTTGTGGGGCGAGAGCACCACAACGTCCTTGTGATCTGAGGCGCTCAGCGGCTTCATATCAATATCAACGTAGGGCGCAGAAGCTGCGTAGTCCCACATGGCGATGGCATGGAATTCGTGAAGCAGTGACGAGATCGCATCGGTATCAGTGACGATCCCCGTGACGTTGCTGGCCGCCGAAAACGATCCGATGAGGAGTGGGCGGTCGGCGTATCGAACAAGTTCTTCGCGGAGGTGGTTGATGTCAATGTGGCCGTCAACATCCTCAGGGATAACGACAACGTCGGCGATTGATTCGCGCCAAGGAAGTTCATTGGAGTGATGCTCAAAGGGTCCGATGAAAACCACGGGGCGCTCGTTCGCAGGAATGTGGTCAGACAGGTCGTACTTGCTGTCCAAGTCAGCAGGAATCCGCAGATTCATCACCGAAACAAATCGATCAATGGCAGCGGTAGAGCCAGAGCCAACGAAAATGATGACGACGTCGTCTTCGCCTCCGAAAGCTTGCGCAATAATGGCGCGCGCATCTTCGCGCAGTCGAGACGTTTGTAGTCCCGTACCCGAGGACTCGGTGTGGGTGTTGGCGTAGCGGGGGAGGACCTCGTCGCGGATGAAGTCCTCAATAAATCCCAAGGCCCGGCCGCTGGCTGTGTAGTCCGCATAGGTAATGCGATGGGGGCCGTAGGGGCCGTCCATGACCTGGTCGTCACCGATGATGCCGTCGCGAATGGCAGCCAAGAGCGCAGGCTCCGGAAGGTGCTCAGATCGGGCTGGAAAGGAACTCACGGTGCCTAGGTTACGGGGTCTGGGACACTAGTGCGGTGTCCATCGCCCCGGTTGAGTTAGAACGCCCCGAAACAGACTTTTCCATCATGCCGGAATTGCCCTGGGTGACCTTGGTGTGGAACGACCCCGTGAACTTGATGTCCTACGTGGCGTACGTGTTTCGCGCGTACTTTGGCCACTCCAATGAAGAGGCAGACCGACTCATGCTGCAAGTGCATAACGAGGGCAAGGCTGTCGTATCCGCGGGAAGCCGCGAAGAGATGGAACGCGATGTTGAGGCTATGCATGGCTACGGGCTGTGGGCTACCTTGCAGCAGGACATGTAATGACCAATAAATTTCGAAGCCATGGTGAAGGCGCGACCCTGGTACTAAGCGAAGACGAGCGCGACATCTTGATTCACCTGTTTTCCGAATTGGCTTTTTTCCTGCAGCCCGATCAACCCGAACCCGAACACACTGACCCCTTGGCCGCAATGGTCGGCATCGGTACGGACGCGGATGCGCCAGAAGATCCAGCCCTTGCCCGCTTGCTTCCTTCGGCCTACCCGCAAGATCGTGAAGCGGACGAGGAATTTCGTCGACTGACCCAAGAAGGCCTGAGGCAGCGCAAGACCGCGTCGGTGGTCGTGGTGTTAGAGAGCTTGCACACCGAATCCAAGCGCGTGGAGATCGATGCCCAGGGCTGTCAGTCGTGGTTGACGGCCCTCAACGATCTTCGCCTTGTACTGGCCACCCGCCTAGGAATCACCGCTGATCCGGCCAGCCAAGCCTGGACTGAGGAAGAAGCCGCTACGGACCAGCGGGCCAACCTCTTGGCCATCTATGACTGGCTGGGATACCTCCAAGACACCCTGGTGCGCGTGCTGTCCAAGCGCCTTGCCTAGCCTTAGACCATGCTGACGATCGCCCAGACCATCGTGGATGCCATCGTGGCTCACGCGCGCCTGGATCACCCCGATGAAGCCTGCGGGGTCGTGGCCGGACCGGCGGGGTCTGATCGCCCCGAACGTTTCATTCCCATGGTCAACGCAGCCCGTTCCCCGACGTTTTATGAGTTCGATTCCAAGGACCTGCTCAAGCTATATCGCGAGATGGACTCCCTAGATGAAGAGCCTGTGGTGATTTATCACTCCCACACCGCAACCCAGGCGTATCCGTCCCGCACCGACATCTCCTATGCGTCCGAACCCCATGCCCACTACGTTTTAGTCTCAACGGCTGATGAGGTGGACGTGGAATTTCGTTCATTTCGCATCGTTGATGGCGAGGTCACCGAAGAGCCAGTCGAAATTGTGACTGGTGAGGTGGAATAGTCAGCCGGTAAGAGTTGTTCCTTTCCCTACTGCCCAACCTATGGAGAGTTAGCCCGATGGCCATTGAGGTATCAATCCCCACGATCTTGCGCACCTACACCGATGGCGCCAAGTCTGTCGAGGCCACCGGAGCAACCCTGGGTGCAGTGATCAACGATCTCGAGGCCCACTTCCCAGGGATTGCCGACCGACTCGTTGATGCAGGTTCCCTGCGCCGATTCGTCAACATCTATATCAATGACGAAGATGTGCGCTTCCTCGGCGGAATCGATGCCGAAGTCGCCGATGGTGACAACGTCACGGTGTTGCCAGCTGTCGCTGGTGGAGCCTGATGCGTTACGACAACCTTCTGGCTTCGGTAGGGCACACCCCGCTCGTGGGTTTGCCCACCATGTCCCCATCGCCGCAGGTGCGATTGTGGGCCAAGCTCGAAGATCGCAATCCCACCGGATCGGTGAAGGATCGCGCTGCACTGTCAATGATTGAGGCCGCTGAAGCCGATGGCACCCTGACTCCTGGTTGCACGATTTTGGAACCCACGTCGGGTAACACGGGTATTTCGTTGGCGATGGCCGCACGGCTCAAGGGCTACAAGCTCATTTGTGTGATGCCCGAGAACACCTCACCCGAGCGCAGCCAACTGTTGCGCATGTGGGGTGCGGAAATCATCTCTTCTCCCGCCGCGGGCGGATCTAACGAAGCTGTACGCGTGGCCAAGGAAATCTCGGCACAAAACCCCGACTGGGTCATGCTGTATCAATACGGCAACCCGGCCAATGCCGATGCGCACTATCGCGGCACCGGGCCTGAATTGTTGGCCGACCTTCCGACGATCACGCACTTTGTCGCTGGATTAGGAACAACGGGCACCCTGATGGGCTGTGGTCGTTTTCTTCGCGAGAACGTGCCCGGGATTTCGATCGTTGCAGCCGAGCCCCGCTATGGGGAATTGGTGTACGGGCTGCGCAATCTTGATGAAGGATTTGTCCCCGAGTTGTATGACCCTGATGTGCTGACCACACGATTTTCAGTCGGCCCGCGCGACGCTGTGCGTCGAACCCGCGAACTCCTTGAACAAGAAGGCATTTTCGCCGGCATCTCCACCGGAGCTATCTTGCACGCGGCTCTGGGAATTGCCGCTAAGGCAGTGAAGGCCGGCGAGAGTGCTGATATTGCTTTCATCGTGTGTGATGGCGGCTGGAAGTACTTGTCGACGGGTGCGTATGAAGGCACCCTGGATGAAGCCGAGGAAGCCCTCGACGGCCAGCTCTGGGCATGAAAAAACCGCTCAACCCGCATTGATGGGCCGAGCGGTTTTTTCTTGAAGTGTTTATTCGAAAGCGCTAGGACGCTTGACTTCGAACTGGCTGTCCGCGAACCAGCGAACGCTACCCGCTGAAGACAACAAGAAGACCACCAACAAGTTGACGATCATTCCAGCAATTCCCCAAGGGAAGCTGAGCAAAGCGAAGATGATGTTGAGCACGGCAAGTGCGACAACAAAGATACGAGCAGCTGGGTCACCCTCAACTAAGGTCGCAGCCACGCGCCACAGGATCAAACCGAAAGCAATCGCCACCAGGCCGGCGAACCACAGGTAACCGTCGCTGACGGTGCCCAGGTACTGGCCCTTGAACAGGCGTGAGGCCTGTGACGAGGTGAGTGCCTCGCTAATGCAGAAGATGCCGACGGCCAACTGCCACACGGCAGCGATTCGTACTAAGAGCCCAACGATGGTTACGCCTAGCGGGCGAAAGCGCATGTTCTTGGGGTCGGTCGGCAGTGCGGAGGCATCTCCGCGGATCGCATACCAGTCGCTCATGAAGTCTCCTTGTAGGTCTGTCTTGACGCGTTATCTTCGCATGCTCTTTGGGATAGGACGAGTTGGCACAACCGAATCGGGACTTTCGTCCCCTAGAGTGGGGCATTGTGAGCGACGCCCCGATTGGAATCTTCGACAGTGGAGTGGGCGGGCTCACAGTCGCCAGAGCAATCATTGATCAGTTGCCCAATGAATCCGTCTTGTATGTGGGCGACACCTTGCGCGGCCCCTACGGTCCTCGCCCCCTAGCTCAGGTCCGGGCTTTCGCACTCGATGTCATGGACCACCTGTTGGCCGAAGGCGTCAAGCTGATTGTGATTGCCTGCAACTCTGCCTCGGCAGCGGTCTTGCGCGATGCACGTGAGCGCTATGACGTACCGGTGATCGAGGTCATTCAGCCCGCGGTTCGCCAGGCAGTCCACATCACGCAGTCACGGCGGGTGGGTGTGATTGGAACAAACGCCACGATTGATTCGATGGCCTACGACGATGCGTTTGCCGCTGCCCCAGATATTTCGTTGTACTCACGTGCGTGCCCACGGTTCGTTGATTTCGTTGAGGGCGGTGTGGTCGAAGGCGCCGAGGTCGAAGCACTAGCGCGTGAATACCTCGAACCGTTGATCGCTCAGGACATTGACACTCTGGTTCTTGGGTGCACGCACTACCCGCTGCTGGCTGATGTGATTGCGTCGGTGGTTGGCCCCGAGGTCACGTTGGTCAATAGTGCGAGCGAGACGGCCAAACAAGTGGCACAAACGCTTCAGGATTTAGGGTTACAGCGCAGCGGGGATGCCGGTCCACCAGAGCATCGATTCGTTGCCACCGGCGACCCCAAGCCCTTTGAAGTTCTGGGGCAACGCTTCCTAGGTCCCGAAGTCATTGAGGTCGAGCGGCATCCGCGCCGAGCAGACACGGTGGGCTTTCCTGACAACGCGCCGCAGTAGGCTCGCCACGTGACTCGATCAGATGGCCGCGGCCCCCATGACCTTCGTTCGATTACCTTCAACCGAGGCTGGCTAGACCAGGCCGAAGGCTCCACGTTGGTGGAGTTTGGTCGCACGCGTGTTTTGTGTGTGGCCTCATTTACCGAAGGCGTGCCCCGCTGGAAAAAGGGCAGCGGTTCTGGCTGGGTGACGGCCGAGTATTCAATGTTGCCGCGGGCCACAGATACGCGCAATCAACGTGAATCAGTCAAGGGCAAGATCGGTGGACGCACCCACGAGATTTCGCGACTGATTGGTCGCTCACTTCGAGCAGTCGTTGATTTGTCGGCACTGGGCGAGAACAGCATCGTGCTGGACTGCGACGTCTTGCAGGCCGATGGCGGAACGCGCACGGCAGCCATCACTGGTGCATATGTTGCTTTGGCAGATGCCATCGAGTGGGCACGTGGACAGGGCGTGATTGGCAAGGATGTGCAGGTGCTGACCGACTCAGTGGCTGCGGTATCTGTCGGCGTTGTCGATGATGAAGCTCGACTTGACCTGCACTACGACGACGATGTGCGGGCCGGCACCGACATGAATGTCGTGATGACCGGCAGTGGCGAGTTCATTGAAGTCCAAGGAACTGCTGAAGGTGCCCCATTTAATCGCGCGATGCTTGACCAGCTTTTGGATCTGGCCGGTGCCGGTATCACTGAATTGACCGCACTACAGAATCAGGCCCTGCAAGCGTGAGTGTCCAGCTCGTCCTCGCTACTCGCAATGCAAAGAAGCTGGCGGAGTTAGACCGGCTGTTGGCCAGTGCCGGTCTGGATGTGGAGATTCTGGGTTCAGATGCGTTTAGTGACCTGCCAGAGATCGAAGAAACAGGGTCAACCTTCGCCGAAAACTCCCTGATCAAGGCGCGCGCGGTCGCCGCTCACACCGGGTTGATCGCTATCGCTGATGACTCAGGCTTGTGCGTAGATGCGCTCAATGGTCAGCCAGGGATTTATTCGGCGCGGTGGGCTGGAGCGGGAGCAACGGATGAATCAAACCTTGACCTGGTTCTAGAACAAATCCGCGACGTCGAACCTGCCCAACGCACGGCGCACTTTGCCTGTGCAGCGGCGTTGGTGCTGCCTTCGGGCGAAGAGTATGTGGTTCAGGGCCAAGTCGATGGCGTCTTACTCACGCAGTGTCGCGGAGTCGGTGGTTTTGGGTATGACCCGATTTTT
>CALQPL010000034.1 GCA_943332445.1 Bifidobacterium breve | reverse complement strand
TTGATGTTTCCGCAGCGGCCGACCTTGTCCTCACCAAGACTGCTCCCACCGAGCGCATCGAAGCCGGTGAATCGGGTGTTTACACGATTGCTGTGAGCAACAACGGTCCCTCAAATGCCTCCGCAGACATTGTCGTGGTGGATACCTTGCCGGTGAATTTGACGTATGCCTCAAATAACGGTCCGTGGGATTGCGTACCCGGCGCTGTCACCGGTGTGGGGCAAGTGGTCACGTGCACCTTGCAGGATGCGCAAGGCGTACCCGCGGGTGGAGATGCCCCTAACTTAGAGATGTTGGTTGACTTCAACGCCGACGCTGATGCAGGGGACTACACGACCGCTGCCTCGGTCAGCTCACCCACCAATGATCCCGATCCTTCCAACAATGACGACTCGGCTCGCATCACCATCGGCCGTCAGGTGGATTTGGTGACAACTAAATTGCACACCGGCGATGTCAAGGTCGGCGAGAACTTGACGTTTACGATCCGGGTGACCAATCAGGGTCCGTCCCAAGCCCGCGAGATTGTTTCGACTGATACTTTGCCGACGGGCTTGGAGTTTGTTGAAGCCAATGGCGATGGTGACTGGAACTGTGATGAGTCCGCGGGAACGGTGACGTGTGCTCTGAAGACTCCGCTTGAGCCTTTGGCCTATGCCGAGTACACCGTGACGGCCAAGGTTCTGGCTTCCGCGTATCCATCGGTGACCAATACGGCCACTGCTGAGTCAGATATCACCGATGACTTCCAACCAGATAACACGGCAGATGATGTGGTCAGGGTTCCGGCCTTGGTTGACCTCAAGATTGTGAAGTCACACACGGGCAACTTCACTACGGGAAGCACCGGCACGTACACGGTGACGGTGACGAACGCTGGCCCGACCAGTGACCCCGGTCCCATCACGGTGGCTGACACGCTGCCCACTGGTTTGACCTACGTCTCAGGAACAGGCACGGGCTGGTCCTGCTCCTCGGTGGGCCAGGCCATCACGTGCGTTCATGCCGCAGCTCTTGCCAAGGGTGCATCAGCGCGCCTCACCATCAAGGTGAACGTATTGCCATCAGCGGCACCGGGCGTGACGAACACGGCTTCGGTTTCATCCGAGAGTGAAGACGTTGACCCCAGCAATAACGCTGACTCTGATCCGACCACTGTCGATGAAGTGTCTTCTCTGGCCATTGCCAAGGAGGCGCTGTCCTACAAGGGAACCACCGCTGTTTACCGCATCAAGGTGACCAACAATGGGCCGAGCGTGACCACGACGCAGGTAATCATCCGTGACTACTTACCAGCCGAACTCACGTATGTTTCCTCAGCGGGAATTTATTGGGCGTGCGGAGCGGTGGGTCAAACCGTCACATGCACGAACAATCAGCCGCTCGCCGTGGGTCGAACGATTTCGGTCAACATCACTACCTCCGTGAAGGTGGGTGCGAGCGGCACCATCGTCAATGTCGCGGATGTGACTGGTGGCAATGTGGACAACGATTCCAGTGTCACGGTCAGTGATGATGCACAAATCATCGTCCCCAAGCCGTTGGCTGAAACTGGTGCTGGAGCGCTGGGAATGTTGATCGCTGGACTGGCACTGATCGGTGTGGGTGCTGCGATGCAGCGTGTGCGACGACCGCAGGCAGTGCGGAACTAGGTCCGAGTAGTTCTAGTTCTTCAGTTCCGCTAGTCGCGCGAGGGCTTCATTGCGTTCAACGCTGTGATCAACAATGCGCTCGGGATATTCAGCGGCAAGCAGTGGTGCGTCCCACGGTGTGTGGGCACTTGCTCCGGGAAGTTGGGCAAGTTCGGGAATGTATTTGCGCACGTAGTCACCATCGGGATCGAATTTGACGCCTTGCATCACAGGATTAAAAACTCGAAAGTAAGGTGCCGCATCTGTTCCCGTTCCGGCAGCCCATTGCCAGCCGTGTTGATTGCTCGCGATGTCGCCGTCACGCAACCACTCCATGAAGTGCGAAGCACCACGTTGCCAGTCCAAGTGCAGATCCTTGACCAAAAACGAAGCCACGACCATGCGCACGCGATTGTGGATCCAGCCTTCGGCTAAAAGTTGGCGCATACCCGCGTCAACAAACGGATAGCCAGTTCGGCCTTCAGCCCACGCAGCGAATCGAGCATCTGCCGTCGCTCCGCTATCTGTTCGCATGGCTTGCATCGTGGGTTTAAGGCTGTGGCGAGCAGATTGCGGGACGTGGAACAGCACATCGGCGTAGAACTCTCGCCAGCACAACTCTCGCCGGTAGACATCGTGCGCCCTGGAATCGTTGAGCTCGGCGAGCAAGGTGCGCGGGTGCACGTGCCCCCAGCGAAGAGCCATGGACAAGCTCGAGGTTCCCGCAAGATCAGGTCTGTCCCGGTGGTCTGGGTACTCGTCGATGAGGTCGGTGTGGAATGTCCGCCAAAGATCCAGACTTGTTTGTTCCCCGATAGCGGGAAGTGTCACGCCAGCAGGCAGTTCCGCTGTTGGCCACGGATCACTGACGAGGTTGAGCCACGACGGAGTGGTGTTTGCCACCGGTGCCAACCAGCCACTGTCACACCACGCTCGATAAAAAGGCGTGAAGACTTGGTAGGGCGTTCCATCTGATTTGCGAACAACCCCTGGATTGACCGCATACGGCGACCCCACAGATTCCAGTGCTACCTGGTCGTCCAGCAGGGCGCGTTCGACATCTGCATCGCGCTGTTGACCATAGGGAGCAAAGTCGGCGCTGATAAAGACAGTGCTCGCGCCTACGTCCTTGGCTACTGCTGGCACCACTTCGGTGGGGCTTCCTACCCGCACTACGAGCTGGCCGTCCATCGCTTCGTTGAGTGCATCAAGACTGCGCAGGAGGCACACGCGCCGGACGGCACCGGACTTGTCCCACAGATGCGGGTCAATGACAAACAGACCAAGGACTGGCCCGGTTTCCGCGGCACGCGCCAGAGCCGCGTGGTCATTGAGGCGCAAGTCTCGTCGAAACCACATCACCGAAGTCATGTCCCCACGCTAGAGGGCTTCGCCCTCCCACGCACCTGAAGCGAGAAGGCGACGCAACCGCGTATGAGTCGGTACGGTTAGGGGGTGAGCGGACTGATTGATACCACCGAAATGTATTTGCGCACGGTGTATGAGTTAGAAGAAGAAGGCATTCGTCCCATGCGCGCGCGGATTGCGGAGCGCTTAGGCCAAAGCGGCCCAACGGTGAGCCAGACCGTTGCTCGCCTTGAGCGCGATGGCCTCTTGACCCTGCAAGACGATCGCCACTTGGAGTTCACGCCTGCGGGTCGAGCCATGGCCGTGCGCGTGATGCGCAAGCACCGATTGTCGGAGTGCATGCTCATTCAGATCATTGGTCTGCCATGGGAAACCGTGCACGCGGAGGCTTGTCGCTGGGAACACGTGATGAGTGAAGACGTGGAGCGACGCATCGTCGAATTGCTCGATCATCCGACCGAGTCGCCCTACGGCAATCCCATCCCAGGTCTCGCTGAACTTTTTGATGAAGCTGCCCATGACACATCAACCGAAGCGTTGGTAGGGCTTGACTCAGTTGCGGGTAGTGAGCCCAAGAGAGTCACGGTGCGGCGCATAGCCGAACCGGTGCAAGAAGACAGTGAATTGATGACGGCTTTGCGGCGGGCAGGGGTTCAGCCCGGTGAAATTGTTTCGGTAACGCGGTCAGACGGCGGTGTCATGGTCGGCAGCGCTGGCGAATACGCCGAACTCGATGATGAAACAGCCGCCCACGTTTTTGTTGCTGCTGGGACTTAACGAGCCACCGGGATATCAGCGGGTGCGAGTTCGGGCATTTTGATCGGCAGTCGCGCCTCCAATCGGTGGCCGAGGTCGCTCGACTTGCTGCTCCACCCGCTCGTGCACTCGTCGAGGAAGGTCGAGCCCAGGCCCTGCCCGTTGGTCGGAACCTGCCCCACGCCGTCGTCGTCAACGCGCAGGCGCACCTGATCTGAAGTGTCCACGTCAAGGGTGATCTGCACGTGTTTAGCATCCCCATGGCGGATCGAGTTTGACACTGCTTCGGTCATGATCTCGGTGACGGTCGATCGCAGGATGTCATCGTTGTCTAGAGCTGCTCGGGCCGTTTCGTCGATGTCAAGGGACACGTTGCACACGCGCGACCAGGTCGTCGTGAGGCGGCTGGCGAGTTGGTCAATCGTTGCCGGCTGTGGCCCAGCTGCACTGAGTACGTCAATCTGCCCCGTGATCGACTCGCGAATCTCGGCCATGAGCTCGGGGGGAACCGCGCCATCGGCGAGCGCTCGGTCAAGTCGGATGGCCGCGACCGTCACCGCGGACTGCATATCGCCGTGCAGCGCGCGCGAGAGTGAACGCTCGTGGTACCACTGCGCCTGTCGTAAGTGCACCAGTTCTTGAGACAGCTGCCGCGTGAGTTGCTCAAGCTCGTTGGCGATGCGGCGTTGAGCTGAGACACGACTACTAATCAGGGCGCCAACGATCGCGGCGAGGGGAAGAAACACGATGCCGCCAATGGTGATGTTGCGGCCCACCACGCCCCCGATGGCTACGAGCCCTGCGATCGCCACAACGGGCGCACTCGAAGCGATGGACACCAGCATGACGAGCATGGCTGATCGCACAGGAGTGCTGCGCGGTAAGGCCCAGTTGAGCACGCGGTTGCCGAGGGCAAGCGTGATCGAGAACGCGGTGATGCTGGCGAGCGTAGGTAGTGCACGTCCGGACAGCGTGAGGAACGCGGTGGGGGTGTACGCCAGCACGATCACAGTCGCGGTGGCCACAGGTAAGAACTGGCCGCGCTGGCTGAGCGCTTCCACCGTGGCTCGCCACCCGGCGCGAGTAATCGCAGGAGCACTCACGGGCACGGTGACCGTGGGCGACGACCGGGCCAGTTCGTGACTCATGGGCCGGATGACATCTGCGGCCAGATAGCGCAGACGTTCGAGCGCTACCTCATCTGTCCTGACTCCATCCAGCGCAGACACCGCGATGGTCAGGCGCTCCTGCACTCGCGCGATGGCATCTTCGTTGCGCCGTTTGATCTGCGTTGAAACGCGATCCGATGCCTCCTTGAGACTTTGACGTATTCCCTGCAGTCGTTGGGTGTCGCGCTCGGCAGCGCGAAAGCTTGATACCGCCAGGGCGGTGAAGGTCAGGCTGATCATGGATGTCCAGGTCGCGATGATGACGCGCGCGGGCAGGCTGATGTTGCTTATGTCGGCCAGAATGCGCAGGGCGAAGAAGAGAACTAACCCGCGCGCGATGGAGGAGAAAACAAACGCGAACAGCGTGAGCCAGGGCCGGGGTCTCCCGTGGTAGCGCAGGAGCACCCAACGCCAAGCCACCAGCGGGACGAACATGGCACAGTGGGCGATGAGGAGACACAGGAGGCGAAGGGGTGCGTGGTCACTGCTGTTAGGTGCTGAAAAGTGCCCCCCGGTCACAGCAATGAATGTCACCCAGAACGAGGTCCAGGTGATCGCGTCAGGAGTTCCGATCCGTCGGAACGCAACGCGGAAATCATTCATGCGCGGGTTCTACTTCCTTTTCGTTACTCAGTGGTGCGCTCGGGAAGCGAGGCCACATTGATGAACCTGCGGGTCGCCTCAACGCGAGGGTTGACGTCACCGTGAGTGTCTATCTCAAGTAGTCGGAAGATTTCGGTCAACCAGCGCTCCACCGTCGAGCGGCTCGTCGCCTTGTTCCGGGCAATGTAGTCGTTGGTGTAACCCTGAGCCACTAACCGCAGGATCTCCAACTGGCGGGAGTTGAGGGCGGCGAGTGGTTTTGCGGGATCCTGGTCATCGCGCACGCTGGAGGGGCGGTCGCCCAGCACCGCCTCGATGCCATCGAATAGATGCTTGGCGTCGCGCACTCGATCTTTGCGCAGGAAGCCGCATCCAGGAGGCAGGTCTGCTTCGTTGATTCCTGCAGTGCGCAGGTCGGGGTTCTTGGTCAACAGGAGCAGAGCAATCCATGGGTGTTTACGGTGCAACACATGGGCAAGGTCAATCCCGCTGGGGCCCTCACCGAGTGCGATGTCAATCAGTGCCGCGTCGGGGTCAAAACTGTCCACCGCTCCGAGTGCCTCCACCACATCGTTGGCAGTCATCACCTCAAACCCCTGTGACACGAGGGTCTCGGCCAGAAGCGAGGCCGTCAGTGCGTCGTCCTCGACGACGAGCAGGCGGCGCCGTTCACGATTCATACGCCAACTGTATGAAATGCGGACGAGGCCAGGAGTGGTTTGGGGGATATCCAGCAGAAACGGGCGGTAGTCGCCGGGGGCGCATGTACTTTTCCACCAAATATTCATCGAGTTGAGGAGTTCCTGGTGCGCGTTAGTCAGCGTTTGGTGGCAATGGCGGTTTCCGCAGTCTTGATGGCGACGGGCTCTCTCGCGGTAGCCGGACCGGCGTCGGCCGACGACGCGAAAATCTATGTGAGCCAGCTTGATATCAATCTCGGCTACACCATTCTTGGGACTTCTTACGGCGGTCTAGGAACCGGCGAGACGTACACCTGGTATCTGTGCGATACCCGAACGAGCTTCGTTTCCACCCGTGCCGACTTCTTTGAGGCCTGGCCCCCGGCCTCGGACTCGGCTGTGACCACCGAGCTCAGCAACAACGGATGCGAGGCGGTTCCAGCGGCAACTGGGTACAGCGTCGGCTACGAGAACTTCTACGAAAATGGCGGCCTATTCAAAACGCCTATTAAGCCCTACATTGCGTTTACCACCCTCGTTGAGGACACGGCGTACCCCGAGAAGGTGCTAGCCGTTTCACAAGGCGCAATGTTGCGCACGCTCGACTCGCTGCCGACTCTGTCCAAGAGCGGAACGACGTACACGGCAACTGATGGAGTATGGGGTGGCGGACTTGGTGCCCCTGATGCGAACTCCTACCCACCATTTGGGTACTACATGGCGTGCGACAGCGCCTTTAGTCCGGCCGGGGCGGCATACCTCTCGGAAGAACTAGCTTATCCAGGAAACATTCTGTTCGCTTGTTCAGCCCTCTATTCCAATGCCTACTACGACGGGGAGAACGGCTATTGGGTGGGCGACGCAGTCACTGACCTCACCCTCAGCGAGTCGGCCACGGTGTATCGCAACCTGCCCACCGGTGGGCCCGATGACACTCCCGTTCCTTACGACCTGAGTGGCAAGTACCTAGTACGGTTCGTCTTCGCTTATCCGTTCGCGGCCTGGAGTTGTTCCCAGCCTTGCCCAACACAAAGTGCCGAGGTGACGGTGACACCGTCGCCGGCTTCGCCGTCGATCACCTACGGCGCATCGACTCCGACTCTTACCCCCTCATATTCGGGATACTCCGGTTCGGACACTGCGGCCGCTGCTCCTACGTGCACGGTGTATGAGCAAGGCACCTCTACTGAGGTGACGGCATCGCCGATCCCGGTGGGCACGTACGACACTCAGTGTTCGGGTGGTGACGCTGGAACTAACTACCAGTTCTCCTTCTCCAAAGGCTCTTTGACCGTCAGCAAACTCACTCCGACCGTGACCTACACCGGTGGTACTAGCGCTATCCCCGGCGACAGCCTCACCCTTTCGTCCACGATTTCCTCCGGGTCGTGCACGGGGACTATTACCTACGCGCTGTCAAAGAATCCGCTAACCGGCGTGGCGGGGGACTACCCGCTGGGCTCGTCTCCAGTGTCGACCACGGGCTGGGTGCCAGGCACTTACACGGTGACCGCCAGCTACCCCGGTGACGCTAATTGCTCTACGGCATCCGCGACCGGCTCGCTGGTCGTTGGTGCATCCCAGGAAGTTGAGGGCAATGGCACGTACACCTCGCCTCAGGGTGTGGCTACTTTTGGCTTTGAGATCGAAGACCCACGGGAGCATGGTGGCAACCCCGACCCCAGCAAGATGACGTGGACCGTTGTGGGTAAGTGGAAGTTCACTGGCCTACTGTCGATGAACTGGACTCAAAACGCTGGCATCGGAACCACCACCGGCACAGGCACTCTCTATAAGTGGCTCAAAGTGGGATCCACCTACAAGTGGGTGTCACAGGGCTCGAACGTGGCGACCACGATCAAGTTCACTCAGACCACGCGCAAGGTTGGGTCTACCCCAGCCAGTCCAGGTAGCTTTGCTATCGGGTTCACGGGTGCCGGCTTCCCCTCGCTGCCGGCCAATACGGCACCGCTGACCAAGGGATCAATCAAGTACGAGATGGAGTCCAGATACTCCGTTCCTAGCTGACGAACAGCTAGGTCCTCGTTAGGGCACTCGCGGGGCGTCGGCCGTGCTGACCAG
>CALQPL010000033.1 GCA_943332445.1 Bifidobacterium breve | reverse complement strand
GATGACAATCCATACTCGGTGTCATTGGCAAACTTCAGTGCCTCAGCTTCATCGGCGGCCTGCTGCACAGTAATCACGGGTCCAAAGATTTCCCGCTTCACCATCTCGTCGCCTTGCTGAAGGTCCGAAACAATCGTGGGCGCAAAGAAGTAACCCGACTCCCCTACTCGAGCGCCACCGGTATTGACCACAGCGTGAGCGGGAACGTTGTCAAAGAAGCTCGACACGTGGGCCAACTGGTTGGCGTTGTTCAATGGACCGTACAACGCATCCTCATTTGACGGCGGACCCGTCACGGTGTTCTTGGCCTGCTCGGTTAATGCAGCAACGAGTGCGGGGTAAATACCAGGAGTGGCGATAACGCGAGTCGCAGCTGTGCAGTCTGGTCCGGCATTAAAGAAGCCAGCAACAGCGATCGCTTCGGCCGCAGCTTCGGCATCTGCATCATCAAAAACAATGACGGGCGCATTGCCACCGAGCTCGAGGTGGACCCGCTTAATGTCTGGGGCTGCCGAGGCGGCTACCTGGGCTCCGGCGCGGGTGGAACCGGTGATGGCCACCATGTCAGCACGGGGGTGCTCCACCACCAATTTGCCGGTTTCGCGGTCACCACACACCACATTGAATACGCCAGGGGGCAGAACTTCATTGATGATTTCGGCCATGAGCGAGGTTGTCACCGGTGTGGTGTCCGATGGCTTCATCACGATCGTGTTGCCCGCCGCAATGGCTGGCGCCCACTTCCACACGGCCATCATCATGGGGTAGTTCCACGGCGTGACTTGTCCAATCACACCAATGGGTTCGCGACGAATAAACGAGGTATGCCCACTCATGTATTCACCAGCGGCGCGACCTTCGAGAACGCGTGCAGCGCCAGCGAAAAATCGAATCTGATCGAGCATCGGAGGGATTTCTTCGGACTCGGTGAGGCCGATCGGCTTGCCAGTGTTTTGGACTTCGGCTTGTACGAACTCGTCAGCGCGCGCTTCAATCAAGTCCGCGATCTTGAGCATGGCCACGTGACGCTCAGCGGGAGTGGTGTCGCGCCAGGTCTCGAACGCTTTGGACGCTGCCGCATATGCGCGGTCAACATCGGCGCTACCGCTCAGAGCTGCGGTGCCGAACACCTCACCGGTGGTCGGATCAATCAAGTCAGTCGTACGACCGTCGGCCGCATCGACAACTTCTCCATTGATCACATTGCGGACTACTCGACTCATGGCGTGCTCCCTTGCGCTACGACTGTGATCGACCCTGTTCGGGGCCTAGATCGAGACCAGATCTAGGCCTACTTCTAGCCACAACCCTAGGTCAGGCCAACGGTTAACGCAGGGTTTTAGGACCAAAGACTACGAAATTCGTACTATTAGGGACTTAAGACTACGGATTCACTTGCTCGCTTTCCGATTGGAGAGCAGAATAGACACATGGCCGCCTCCGTCTCACCCATCCGGGACCGTTCCGAAACAGTCGTTTTGGACGATGTGAGCAAGGCGATCATTGAACAGTTGCAAGAGGACGGCCGGCGACCGTACGCGACGATCGGCAAAGTCGTTGGTCTGTCTGAAGCAGCGGTACGTCAACGGGTAGCCAAATTGGTTTCCACCGGTGCGATGCAAATTGTTGCGGTGACCGATCCAATGCAAGTGGGCTTTCCACGAGCAGCCATGATCGGCATCGGCACCGACGGCGATATGGAAACCGTCGCTGATGCATTGGCGGAGTTACCTGAAGTTTCCTACGTAGTGATTACAGCCGGTTCGTTTGATCTACTTGTCGAAGTTGTCTGTGAAGATGATGACCGACTGCTCGAACTGCTCAATCAAAAAATCCGCGCCATTCCAGGCGTGCGCACTACCGAGAGTTTCGTCTACCTGAAACTTCGGAAGCAAATCTACACTTGGGGTACTCGATGAACATGTCTCAGAACGTCACCGAATTTGGCGCCGATGCGTTGGCCGAAAAGGCCCGCAAGCACCTATGGATGCACTTCACGCGCCACTCGAGCTTCAACGATGGTGGCCACGTGCCCGTCATCGTTAAGGGTGAAGGTGCCTACATCTGGGACGACCAGGGCCGCAAGTACCTTGACGGGCTCTCTGGGCTCTTCGTCGTCAACGCCGGTCACGGCCGTGATGAGATCGCCGACGCGATGGCCAAGCAGGCCAAGGAGCTGGAGTACTTCCCGATCTGGAGTTACGCCCACCCCAAGGCCATTGAGGTGGCCGAGCGCATCGCCCAGCGCGCACCTGGTGACCTGAATCGTGTGTTCTTTACTACCGGTGGTGGTGAAGCCGTGGAGAGTGCATGGAAGGTGGCCAAGCAGTACTTCAAATTGACTGGCAAGCCCAACAAGCACAAGGTCATCAGCCGCACGATTGCGTACCACGGCACTCCACACGGAGCACTGTCCCTCACTGGCGTACCTAGCATGAAGGAACCTTTTGAGCCGCTCGTCCCCGGTGCACTCAAGGTTCCCAACACGAACTTTTATCGAGCACCTGAACACGCAGACAACATCAAGGACTTCGGGTTGTGGGCCGCGGATCGCATTGCGGAAATGATCGAGTTTGAAGGTCCCGACACTGTCGCTGCAGTTTTCATTGAGCCGGTCCAAAATGCTGGTGGCTGCTTTCCTCCCCCACCCGGATATCTGGAGCGCGTCCGCGAAATCTGTGACCGCTACGACGTTCTCCTAGTCGCCGACGAAACGATTTGCGCCTTTGGTCGCATTGGTGACTACTTCGCCATGAACCGTTTCGGTGTCACTCCTGACATCATCACCTTTGCCAAGGCATTGACCTCGGGTTATGCACCAGCCGGCGCAATGGTGGTCAGTGACCGCATCTTTGAACCCTTCTCCAAGGGCAATGTCTCCTTTGCTCACGGATTCACCTGGGCCGGCCATCCCGTTGCCATGGCCGCCGCCTCGGCCAACATGGACATCTTTGAGCGCGAAGGCCTCAACGAGCGCGTGCGCGAAAACGAAGATGGCTTTAGGTCAACCCTGGAGAAGCTCCTCGACTTGCCCATCGTCGGCGATGTGCGCGGGGCGGGCTACTTCTACGGAATCGAACTGGTCAAGGACAAGACCACCAAGGAAACCTTCAACGATGACGAGTGCGAGCGACTGCTGCGCGGATTCTTGTCGAAGGCGCTCTTTGATGCTGGTCTGTACTGCCGAGCTGACGACCGTGGCGACCCCGTTGTCCAACTCGCGCCGCCACTGGTTGCAGGTCAAAAGGAATTTGATGACATCGAATCCATCTTGCGTGGCGTGCTCACGGAGGCTTGGAGCATCCTGTGAGTTCGCCAGGTCATACTGATCGAACGCGCGGCAAACGCTTACCTGAACTTGCTTCGCACGATCTGGCTGACCTGCAGGCGATCTTGGACGCTGCGCTTGTTGCCCACATCTGCGTCATAGATGGCGATCAGCCCTTCGTCCTGCCCGTGGCCTTTGCTCGCAATGGGGACACGCTTTACATTCACGGATCCTCAAAGTCCCGCCTGTTTACCCAATTGGCCACGGGGGCTAGCACGTGCTTGACGGTGACCTTGCTTGATGGATTGGTCGTTGCGCGATCGGTGTTTGAATCCTCCATGAACTACCGCAGCGTCATGGTGCTGGGAACCTGCCGTGTAGTGGAGGGCCAAGAAAAGGCCGCTGCCCTGCAGGTCATCAGCGATCACCTGCTTCCGGGTCGATGGGACGAGGCCCGACACCCGAACGAACAAGAAGACAAGGCCACCCTGGTCCTAGCTCTGGACCTCAACGAGTCCTCCGTCAAAATCAGCGCTGGGCCGCCCGATGATGTGCCAGCAGATGTGGATCTTCCGGTCTGGGCCGGAGTGGTTCCCCTCACTGAACACTTCGGCGAACCCATCGATGCGCCCGATCTTCCGGTTGGCATTGCGGTTCCGGACTACATCCGACAGTGGAAGCGGTAGTTCGTCATGACTGATGACTACAAGGACCTGTCGTTGTGGTGGGACAGCCTGCCCGATGATCTGCGACACAGCGATCGACCAGTCCTTTCCGGACAGTTGTCTGCTGATGTGGCGATCGTTGGTGCTGGATATAGCGGTTTGTGGACCGCGTACTACCTCTTAAAGCAACAGCCCGACCTCAAGGTCGTTGTGCTGGATGCGCACGTTGCTGGGTTTGGTGCCTCGGGACGTAATGGTGGCTGGTGTTCTGCCCTATTCCCGGCTTCTATCGATGCTGTTGCGGCTCGCTCGTCGCGAGAGCAGGCATTAGCTCTGCACGAACACCTCGTGGACGCAGTCGATGAAGTCGATCGTGTCCTACACACCGAAGACATTGATGCCGACTTTGCCAAGGGCGGCACTGTGACCCTCATTCGTTCCCAGGCCCAGGCCGATCGAGCCGCCGAGGAACTTGCCACGGCTGAGGACTTCGGTTTAACGCCACACCGCACCCGCCCGTTGGATGCGACTCAAGCGCTGTCCCACCTCCGTGCCACTGATGTGCAGGGCGCCCTCTTTACCCCTGACTGTGCCGCCATTCATCCGGCCAAACTTGTTCGCGGACTTGCCTTGGCAGTGGAAAGGCTCGGGGGGATCATCTACGAACTCTCCCCTGTCCTCGATATCAAGCCTGGTGCTGTTGAAGGCGACGGCTTCACTGTTCGCGCACCCATCGTGGTCCGCGCTACCGAGGGATACACACCCAGTTTGCGAAGTTTCAAACGACAGTTGACTCCGGTCTACTCCCTCGTTACCGCAACCGAACCGATTCCTGACGCGATGTGGGATGAGATCGGTCTCAAGGAACGCGAAACCTTCGGCGACTTCCGGCGGCTTCTGATCTATGGCCAACGCACCGCAGACAATCGCATCGTTTTTGGCGGTCGTGGTGCGCCCTACCACTTTGGCTCACGCGTTGCCCCCGCGTTTGATCGCGACAATGCCATCTTTGCCGAGCTTGAGCGTTCCCTGGTTGAACTGTTCCCCATCCTGCAGCGAACAAGAATCACGCATCGCTGGGGCGGGCCACTCGGGGTTCCGCGCGACTGGTTTGCCTCGGTCTCACTGGACCCCACCACCGGCGTGGGAACGACCGGCGGTTATGTCGGCGATGGGGTGGGCGCATCAAACCTGGGTGGACGCACGCTGGCCGACTTGATCTTGAGTCAGTCAACACCACGCACGCAATTGCCGTGGGTCAACCACACGTCACCGAAGTGGGAACCTGAGCCGCTGCGGTGGATCGGTGTCAACGCCGGACTGGTGGCCATGTCCACCTCGGATCCCATCGAAGCACGCACCGGCAAACAGGCCTGGCGTGCGCAATTTGCTAGCCGGTTCACCGGACATTAACCCCATGTAATGCTTCATCCACCCGCACAAACCGGAGACATCATGAGTAGCAAGCCGATCGCACCGCTTGACCTGATCCTTGCGGACTCGTTGCTGTCTGAAGAAGAGCGCGCCGTTCGCGAAACCGTGCGCACGTATCTTCAAGCCGAAGTCGCGCCGCATATCTCTGCCTGGTTTGAAGCCGGCGAGCTGCCCGTCCATGAGGTGGCCGCAGGCTTAGGTCAACTCGGGCTCTTGGGGATGCATCTCGAGGGGTATGGCTGTGCCGGAATGAGCGCGGTGTCCTACGGATTAGCGTGCATGGAACTCGAAGCCATTGATTCGGGTTTGCGATCGCTGGTGAGCGTTCAAGGTTCGCTGGCTATGTTCGCGATCTGGAAGTTTGGCAGCGAAGAACACAAGCAGGAATGGTTGCCCCAACTGGCCAGTGGCCAGGCCGTGGGTTGCTTTGGCCTGACCGAAGCCGACTTTGGCTCCGACCCCGCGGGCATGCGCACCTTTGCCAAGCGTGACGGCTCTGACTGGGTTCTCAACGGCTCCAAAATGTGGATCACCAATGGCACCGTGGCCGATGTCGCTGTGGTGTGGGCCAATACGCAGGACGGAATTCGCGGTTTCGTCGTTCCAACAGCGACCGCAGGATTTAACGCCAACGCTGTCAAGCACAAGTTGTCGTTGCGCGCCTCTGACACTGCAGAGTTGGTCTTGGACAACGTGCGCCTGCCGGAGTCAGCCATGCTCCCCGAGGTCAAGGGACTCAAAGGGCCTCTCTCGTGTTTGTCGGAGGCACGCTTTGGCATCGTCTTTGGCGTCGTGGGTGCGGCCCGCGATTGTTTAAGCACCGCCATCGACTACTCGCTCTCGCGGGAGCAGTTTGGGCAACCCATCGCCGGGTTCCAGCTGACTCAAAAGAAGATCGCTGACATGTCTGTGGAACTACAGAAGGCTTATCTGCTCGCATTGCACCTCGGACGCCTCAAGGACAACGGCCAAATCACCCCGGCCATGGTCAGCGTGGGCAAATTGAACAATGTTCGCGAAGCCCTGGCGATCGCCCACGAATCGCGGTCCATCCTCGGCGGGAACGGCATCACCCTGGAGTACTCGATCCTTCGTCATGCCAACAACCTTGAGTCAGTCCTCACCTACGAAGGGACGACTGAGATCCACACCTTGGTGGTCGGCGAAGCCCTTACGGGCATTGGGGCGTATCGGTAATGCAATTGACCTTTGAGCACACCTTTGATGCACCTATCGACACAGTATTTGCCATGTTGACCAGCGCAGAGCTCTATGCCGCACTCGATGACCAAGCGCAGGTCACGATTCATCAGCAAGACCAGGTGTGCACTGTGCGCATCGAACGTGCCTTTCCTACTGACGACATTCCCAGCCCCGCACGTTCACTGGTGGGAGATGCCATTCAGATTCTCGAGGTCACGCAGTGGGTGGCGGCAGGCAAGGGATTCAGTGCCACCTTCGACGTTCGTGCCCCCGGCAAACCCCTGACCTTTATCGGCACCATTGAACTTGCACCCGCCAAGACCAAGACCACCTTCGCGTTAAGTGGCAATGTAAAAGTCAATGTGCCGTTAATCGGTGCTGGATTAGAAAAACAAGTGGGCGAACTCTTAACGTTCCAATTGCAAGAAACCGCTAGTCAAGCTCAAGAGCTCTTGCGTTAGTCCTGCGGGTAAGCGGCTGCGAGCTGGCCGCAGGCTCCATCTATTTCCTGGCCACGCGTATCGCGGACCGTGACGGTAATTCCACCAGCCTCTAGGCGTCGGACAAACTCTTTTTCATCCTCCGGACGAGAGGCCGTCCAGGGTGAGCCTGGCGTGGGGTTCAGCGGAATCAAGTTCACATGGACCAAACGACCGCGCAAACGCTGGGCCAACATGTCGGCACGCCAACCCTGATCATTGATGTCCTTGATCAGTGCGTACTCGATGGAATAGCGACGACCGGTCGAGCGTGAATAGCGATCAGCAGCCTCCAAGACCTCAGAGACTTTCCAGCGAGTATTGACCGGAACCAAGGTGTCGCGCAGTTCATCATCCGGAGCGTGCAACGAGACCGCCAACGTCACAGGCAGGTTCTCCTCGGTGAGTTGATCAATGCGAGGCACGAGCCCGACCGTTGAAACAGTGATCGAGCGGCGTGACAAGCCCAGTCCGTGTGAATCTTTGTCGGTGAGGCGACGCAACGCACCCATGACGGCCTTGTAGTTGGCTAGGGGTTCACCCATGCCCATGAATACGACGTTGCTCAGGCGCACCGGTGATCCACCGACACCGCCTTCCGCGAGCAATCGAGCTGCCGCGACGACCTGATCCACGATTTCACCGGTGGACAGGTTGCGGGTGAGTCCGGCTTGACCCGTAGCGCAGAACGGACAGTTCATGCCACACCCGGCCTGCGAGGAAATACACACCGTGGCGCGTTCGGGATAGCGCATCACCACGGACTCGACCATGACGCCATCGTGCAAACGCCAGAGCTGCTTCGCCGTGGTCTCGTTATCGCAGGTAACCGTGCGAACAGGGGTCAAAAGCGTAGGCAAGACCGCGTCAATCCATCGCTTCCGATCCGCAGCAGGAAGGTCCGTCATCACGTCGGGGTCAATCTCAAAACGTTCAAAGTAGTGATGCGCAATTTGCTCAATACGGAATGCTGGAACATTGAGTTCACGAGCAAGGTTGGCGCGCTCCGATGGATCAAGGTCTGCTAAATGCTGTGGCGGGCGCTTGGCCTTGGGTGCGACGAAAACAAGTTCACCGGGTGTGGTCATGACGTGGTCAGCAATGCTGCCAGGACGAGCCAGACCATCGGAACCGTGACCAAGAGCGAGTCAACGCGGTCAAGCAATCCACCATGACCGGGCAGGATCTGGCTCATGTCCTTAATCTGCAAATCACGTTTGACGAGGGACTCCCCCAAATCGCCAACCGTTGCCGACAACGTGGCCAAAACTCCCAGAACCACTCCTACCCACCATG
>CALQPL010000032.1 GCA_943332445.1 Bifidobacterium breve | reverse complement strand
TGGGACCACACAGCCGCGAGCGTAATCCCTCTACGCCTGCTGGCACAGATACGTTCGGCTGAGGGCGAGCCGTGCGCTGACGTCCCGATTGGCTCGATAGCCGACGCTCCGGACCCCACCAAGCCCTTCAGTGCGATCTGATGTATCGTCCTGATACATCAGATCAACCGATCAACCCGAATGTTCCCCCGTTCGGCGATAAGGGGTAACCATGGCGCGATCGAGCGGAGTGCTCGAGTTCGCTGTGCTGGGTTTACTCCACGATTCCCCGATGCACGGCTACGAATTGCGCAAGCGCATCGGGAGCGCATTGGGGACTTTCCGGGCTTACTCGTACGGCTCGTTGTATCCCGCGCTCAAGACCATGACCTCCGAGGGACTCATTGCCGCTGACGATGCCAGCGGAGCTGGTCGTCGTTCGAAAATCGTTTACCGGTTGACCGCTGATGGCAAAGAACGTTTTCAAGAACTGGTCAGTGAATCCGGTCCCGCGTCGTGGGAAGACGAAGCCTTCGGTGTGCACCTGGCCTTTTTTGCTCGCACCAACAAGGACGTGCGACTGCGCATTCTTGAAGGACGTCGATCACGTCTCGAAGAGCGTTTAGACACATTGCGCACTTCGCTTCGTCAAGCAAGCGAACGTGTCGATAGCTACACCCTGGCACTTCAGGAGCATGGTTTGGAATCTGTTGAGCGAGAAGTGCGCTGGCTCAACGAACTCATTGCAACAGAACGCGAAGACAGCCCGTCGTCGCGAGGATCAAAGGCTGTGTTGGACGCCCCAACGCAGCAAAGAAATAACAAGGAGTAACGATCATGGGTTCGGTTCGCGTAGCGATCATCGGTGTAGGAAACTGCGCCGCATCACTTGTTCAAGGTGTCGAGTATTACAAGGACGCCGACCCCACCCAGGCCGTTCCTGGCTTGATGCACGTGCAATTCGGCGAGTACCACGTCTCCGACGTGGAGTTCGTCGCTGCCTTCGACGTTGACTCCAAAAAGGTCGGCCTCGACATCGCTGATGCCATTGGCGCCAGCGAGAACAACACCATCAAGATTTGTGACGTTCCACCCACCGGTGTGAAGGTTCAGCGCGGTCACACCTACGACGGTCTCGGCAAGTACTACCGCGAGATGGTCGTCGAGTCCGATGCAGAGCCAGTGGACATCGTTGCTGAACTCAAGGCAGCCAAAGCTGACGTCTTGGTGTGCTACTTGCCCGTTGGTTCAGAGCAAGCAGCCAAGTACTACGCACAGTGCGCGATCGACGCGGGCGTCGCGTTCGTGAATGCACTTCCAGTCTTTATTGCCGGCACCAAGGAATGGGCTGACAAGTTCACGGCAGCGGGCGTGCCGATCGTTGGCGACGACATCAAGTCTCAAGTCGGTGCCACCATCACCCACCGCGTGCTGGCCAAGTTGTTCGAAGACCGCGGCGTCACGGTTGACCGCACCTACCAACTCAACGTTGGTGGAAACATGGACTTCATGAACATGCTCGAGCGCGAGCGCTTGGAGTCAAAGAAGATCTCCAAGACCCAGTCCGTCACCTCGCAGCTGCGTGACCCCATCGCTCCACGCAACGTGCACATCGGACCATCGGACTACGTGGCCTGGCTCGATGACCGGAAGTGGGCCTTTGTCCGCCTTGAGGGTCGTGCCTTCGGAGACGTCCCCCTGTCCTTGGAATACAAGCTTGAGGTGTGGGACTCGCCCAACTCGGCCGGAATCATCATTGACGCGATTCGGGCGGCCAAAATTGCCCTCGACCGTGGCATCGGAGGCCCGATTCTGTCGGCTTCTTCCTACTTCATGAAGAGCCCACCGGAACAGTACGCGGACGACATCTGCCGCAACAAGGTGGAGCAATTCATCGCAGGGGAAATCGAACGGTAATACTTCAACTGTGAGTTACATCAGCGATGTGGCCACAGTTGTTCGTGGCTCCGGCTTTCGCCGGCTGCTCAGCGTGCGTATGGCTGGGCAGTTTGCTGATGGGGTTTTCCAAACCGCCTTGGCGTCGTATGTCCTGTTTTCTCCCGAACGCCAGGCCGATGCGCAATCCATCGCCAGCGCATTTGCCATCTTGTTATTGCCCTACTGCATCCTCGGACCATTTGTTGGTGTGTTTATTGACCGTTGGCAACGACGTCAAATTTTATTGATCGCCAACTTTGCGCGCGCGTCCCTTGTCGCTTCCATCGCGCTCATCGCGCTGAGCTCAGCACCGGAAATTGCTTTACTGAGCGTTGGCATCCTTGCTGTCAGCATTAATCGATTGGTGTTATCTGCGCTCGGTGCATCAGTTCCTCGCGTGGTTCCACTCGACAACGTCGTCACGGCTAATGCCATCGCTCCCACCCTCGGGACTCTCAGCACCGTTCTTGGCGCCGGATTGGGCGTGTACCTGCGCTCGCTTTTTGGTGGAGCCACCGATACCAACGATGCAATTTTGATCGCTGTGGCGGCCGGTCTCTACGTCATGGCTGGTTCGTTAGCCCTGCGACTAGGTCGGCGGGCCTTGGGCCCTGAGCCCGCTGCGGAGCTTCCTGCCGCCCTCAAGGCGGTGATTGAGGTGGCCCGCGAATTAGCCGCCGGCGTGGGTCAAATCCGTCGTCATCACACCGCTTCCACAGCCTTTGCCGTCACGGCCATCCAACGGTTCTGCTTTGGGATCGCTTCAGTGACCGCCGTCCTTCTGGCACGTAACACATTTTCTGATCCACTCGACCCGGATGCTGGCTTGGCGTTGTTGGCTCAGGTGGTCCTCATCGCCGGTGCCGGATTTTTTGTTGGCGCAGTGATCACTCCCGAACTTTCCCGGTACCTGTCACCCATAAATATTTTGATAACCGCGCTGTCATTCGCTGCTGTCACTCAACTGATTATCGCCACCCCACAAACGAAGACACCTCTACTCATTGGCGTGTTCTTTGTTGGTATCAGTGCACAAGTCACCAAGGTCTGTGTTGATTCCATCTTGCAACGAACCATCCCCGATGAATTTCGTGGGCGCACCTTCAGTTTGTACGACGTGGTGTTCAACGTTGCCTTTGTCGCCGCGGCTTCGGTCGGTGCGATCGTGCTGCCGGCCTCTGGTCGATCAGTGCTCACCAACGTCGTGGTCGCAGGTCTCTACGCCGGAACCGCAGCAGTGGTCTGGCTGCGCCGAACACCCACCGCAAACCAGTCCTAGCCCTGGCTGGCTTGGCCAATCAGGGCCGAGCCGCCCACCAGGCCAGCAAGGCCTCCTTGGCCACGTCCGCATCGAGCGGGCCCCGATCTAGGCGTAAATCAAGCAAGAACCGGTAGGCCTGGCCTACCTCGCGACCTGGGCCGATTCCGAGAATTTCCATGATTTGTTCACCGTCGAGGTCGGGACGGATAGACGCCAATTCTTCATGCGCTGCCAGGTCGGCAATCCGCGCTTCCAAACTGTCATAAGTGCGCGCCAGAGCTGCGGCCTTGCGCGCATTACGCGTGGTGCAGTCAGCGCGCGTGAGCTTGTGCAAACGCACCAGCTGATCACCGGCATCGCGAACATAACGTCGCACTGCCGAGTCGGTCCATTCACCGGAACCGTAACCGTGAAAGCGCAAGTGCAGTTCAACCAATGTTGACACTTGATCAATTTCATCGTTACTAAATCGCAGTGCCTTCATACGCTTACGCGTCATCTTGGCTCCCACCACTTCATGGTGATGGAATGTCACGCGGTTAGTGCCTTCAAAGCGTCGCGTTTTTGGTTTACCAATATCGTGCATCAGAGCTGCAAAACGCAAAATAAAATCAGGGCCACTCGTTGGCTCGTGCGACTTTTCTAAGTCAATGGCTTGCTCCACCACCATCAAGGTGTGCTCGTAAACATCCTTGTGTCGGTTATGTTCATCGACCGTGGTTTTCATGCCCACAATTTCGGGCAGAACATGCTCGGCCAAGCCGGTGGAGCCCAGTAATTCCAAGCCTTTTCGCGGAAAATCGGCCATCACCAATTTGATGATTTCATCACGAACTCGCTCGGCCGAAATGATCGAAATTCGTTCGTTCATGGCCGTCATTGCCGTGACGACGTCCTCTGCGACATCAAACCCCAGTTGCGCCGCGAATCGGGCCGCGCGCATCATGCGCAATGGGTCATCGCTAAACGATTGCTCAGGAGCAGCTGGCGTCATTAATCGACGCGCCTGTAGATCGCTTGTTCCGTTGAACGGATCGATGAGTTCGTTAACTCCCAACGTAAAAGCCATGGAGTTCACAGTGAAGTCACGACGACCCAGGTCTCCGACCAACGTGTCGCCATACTCAACGGCGGGCTTGCGGGAATCAGGGTCATACTCTTCGCTGCGGTACGTGGTGATCTCGATATCGAAATCACCGTGTCGTGCGGCAATGGTTCCGAACTCGCGGCCAACGTCCCAGATGGCATCAGCCCAACCGGTGATCAATTTCGTGATGTCATCGGGGCGCGCATTTGTGGTGAAATCCAGGTCATGGCCCAATCGGCCTAACAGCGCATCGCGGACACTGCCGCCGACCAGCGATAGCTCAAACCCGGCAGCCGTAAAGCGCTCACCTAGTTCCCCAATGACAGGGTTGGCGGCGACAACACGGCTAACCAGCGCATGTTGCTCAGCGGACACCAGACCTCCATCAATTCACGAACTCAGCACCCCAACCCTAGGCAGGTCTGACGCCCGAGGAGGGATGCGGGACCGTAGGGTCTAAGTCATGTCCGCAAATAGCCCCATCGGTGACGAGCTGGCATGAGCGACGATTCCCTCGACACCACGGTTCCGATCCCGCTTGAGCCGAAGCCTCAGGACAACGAAAGCACCACGGATCTGACTGAGTCTGTGGTGTCGGCTCAGAATCTCGAACCTGAACCCGAACCTGAACCGCAGGAACACCCGGACCCAGACCCTGAACTCTCGGAGTCAGACCTCCCCGTTCCCGCCAGCGACGAACCCAACCTGGCGCAATCCTCCGCCGCGATGGCTGTCGGAACCATCGCGTCGCGACTGACCGGAATGGTGCGCGATATCGCCATCGTTGCGGCCATTGGCTTTGGCGTATTCGGTGACACGTACTCCGTGGCCAACACCGTGCCCAACATCATTTACATCCTGATCGCTGGCGGCGCACTCAACGCAATTTTCATTCCACAACTGGTGCGCCACATGAGCGACGACAGTGACGGCGGCAAGATTTATGCCGACCGTTTACTGACGTTAGTCGCCGTGTTCCTGCTCGGTGTCACTGTTCTTGTGGTCGCTCTTGCGCCACTCATCATTGGAATTTATGGTCCCTCTGCGTGGTCTAGTGATGATGTAAATACTGCGATCTTGTTTGCGCGTTTTTGTCTTCCGCAGATCATTTTTTATGGACTCTTCGCGATGTTTTCTCAGGTGCTTAACGCGCGCAAGCAATTCACTGCACCGATGTACGCACCCATCGTCAATAACGTCGTCGTCATCATCACCGCCTTGCTAGTCCTGGGCGTGGTTCAGTCAGCCAACCCCACCACCGCCAGCATCACCAGCGGCCAGATTGCCCTGCTGGGACTGGGGACAACACTGGGAATCGCCGCTCAGGCGGGGGTCCTGATTCCCGTTATGAGGCGCGCGGGGTACCGATGGAGCCCCCGATTTGATTTTGCTGGGGCGGGCCTGGGCAAGGTCCGCTACCTCGCGGGTTGGACCTTCCTGTTCGTTCTCACCAACCAGATTTCCTACGTCGTCATCACGCGACTTGCCTCAAAGGCAAACGTTTTAGCGTCGGCAGATCCGGCCATTTCTTCTGCTGGATTTACGTCGTACTCGCGGGCCTATTTACTCTTCATGTTGCCGCACTCGATCATCACCGTTTCGATCGTGACCTTCTTGCTTCCGCAAATGAGTCGAGCTGTTGCTGCCGGTCGTAAATCCGATGTGGCGCGCGATATTGGTGACGGGACGTTAATGGCCAGTGCTGTCATCGTTCCGGCTGCTGTCGCACTCTTTCTTGGCGGCCCGTACTTGGCACAAGTGCTGTTTAGTTTTGGTGCAGCATCTGCCGACGAGGCGCGTTTTGTCGGTGTGATCTTGCAAGCCTTCATGCTCGGTCTGATTCCTTTTACTGTGTTCTACGTTTTGCTTCGCGGTTTCTATTCCTTCGAGGACACCAAAACTCCAGCACTGATCAATATCGGGATGAACAGCATCAACGTCCTCGCAGGAGTCACGCTGTATTCGGTGGTTGACGTGCGCTGGAAGGTTCCGGCACTGGCGCTGGGGTATTCACTGAGCTACTTAATAACCGTTCCCATCACGTGGCGAATCCTCAGTCGTACCACTGGCCCCTTGCCTACCTTTGGTGTCATCCGCGGCCTCGTTCGGATGCTCATTGCTGCTGTACTGGCCGGTATCGCCATCTGGGTTGTCCTCTCGCTCGTCACTCAGGGCCTGGGATCGAGTCGCATCGACCTGTTGCTAGCGCTGCTGTTTGCTTACGCCATCGGCGCTGGTGCCTACATCGCTGCCGCACGCATCATGCACATTGAACAAATCAATGACGTCACCAACGTTGTTCGCGATCGCTTACCCACGTTGCGTGTAAAAAAATGAGCGAGCACCTTGTCAGTCCTGGTGACCTCATCGCTGATCGCTATCGACTCGAAGCAGTTCTCGATAACACGCGCGATTGGTGTGTCGTGTGGTTTGGCGAAGACACACTTTTATTGCGACCCGTGACGGTGCGAACTTTTGATCACTCGCATCCATTAACAGTTGATGTGCTCGATGCTGCGCGCGAAGCTGTTGGTGTCGATGACGCAGGTTTTATTCGCATTCTTGATATCGGTGACAACGCACCGGTTGCCCACATTGTTAGTTCTTACGTTGATGCTGAGCTCTTGGCCGATGTCTTGGTTGAAGGTCCCTTAGACGCGATCGAGTCAGCTGACTTGATCGCCGATCTGGCTGAATCGGTGGCGGTGGCCCACGACAAAAACTTGTTCCACACCTGCCTAGATCCCGTTCACATTCTCATTGCTCCCGGAGGCGAAATTTCGGTCCTCGACCTAGGCGTAGCAAGGGTTCTGGGGCATGCCAACCAGGCTGACGCCCTCGTGGATGTTCGCCAATTGGGAGCGCTTCTCTACGCCTGTTTGACCAGTCGCTGGCCACTGGACAGCGCTTCTGGTTTGCCCCCGGCTCAGCGCGACAAAGGTCGAATCGTGCCACCTCGACGAGCCCGCGCCAACGTTTCGGCGAACCTTGATCGCATCTGCCGTCGCGCGTTAGGCGAGACGTTCGGCAGTGAAGGACCTATCGATACTGCGCGTGAACTCAGCGCAGCGTTGCGGAACTTCCTTGGCAATTCCGGCACGACTGCATCACAGCGACTTGAACGTCGTCGATCGACCGGTCCTATTCAAACCATCAATTCACAACAACTTCGTCGACGTGGTGTTCGCGCACTCATCGTCGCGGTGATCCTGGTATTTGTTGCGGGATTAGTTTTTCTTGGGTTCCAAGTTCTCAATGCAACATTTAGTGAGCCCGATGGATCACCGCCACCTGGTCCGCCTGCGTCCGCGGAAAGCTCGCCGTCGACGTAGCGCGAGAATCAGAGTGAGGCCCGAAGAACATAAAAGGCCCCCGTCGGGCAGCGGGCTTCCCCTCCCACTCCCCGACGGGGGACCTGTGAAAAAACGGTACGCCAGCAACGCCCTTGTGGCTGTTCCGACACACCGCCAAAAATCATTAGGCTAGGAACTCGTATTACGCCTAGATCGGAGGAAACGGTGGATCCCATCACCGCCTTCTCCGACCTTGATGACCGAGCCCTCATGGCGGCCCACTCCGGCGGAAATCCGGATGCCTTTGGTGAACTCGTCCGTCGCCACCAGGACCGGTTATGGGCGATCGCCATGCGGACCTTGGGGGATCCGCAAGAAGCATCAGATGCGGTTCAAGAAGCATTGATCTCTGCTTTTCGCTCAGCGAGCAAATATCGCGGTGACGCCGCAGTGACGACCTGGCTCCATCGCATTGTGGTGAATGCGTGTATCGATCGCATGCGCCGCAACAAATCGCGCCCAACGCGCAGCAACGCACTCGACCTCACCGATCACCCAGCGTTCACCGATCAACACGACCGCATTGACGATCAATTGATCTCCTTGGATGTGCGCGCCGCACTTGAGCAACTTCCGCCCGAACAGCGCGCGGCTGTTGTCGCAGTGGATGTCTTGGGATACAGCATTGAAGATGCTGCCGAACTTTTGGGCATTCCGGCAGGAACGGTCAAAAGTCGCTGCTTTCGAGGGCGGGCTCGCCTGTTGCCACTCCTTGAGCATCTTCGGAACCGAGACGGCACTGAAAGCGTCACACCAGTGCCTGAACCGCCACAGCCAACTGC
>CALQPL010000031.1 GCA_943332445.1 Bifidobacterium breve | reverse complement strand
GAAGTCCGCTGAAGCAGTCCTGACGCGCCAGGTTCGGCGACCGCGACCGCCATCAAGGACTTCAGTGGCCAAGACGGAATCGGGAGCGATGCCCAAGGTGCGCGCATCCTCCACAACTGCGGGATCGATGGCTGGCGCACCCACAACTTCCAGGGAACGAGAGCTATTAATGATCGTCATTACGCTTGATCACTCCCCTTCTCCATGATGGCTTCTACGCGCCGATTTACCGCGTCCAACGTGGCTCGGATGACGGCTTGGCGGACATCCTCACGAACGACGCTTGCGCCGGTGAGGCGATACATCGTTCCACCCTCACGCAGCCGAACAACCACAAGGGCAACCTGCTCCGATTCCACCGGCGCGACTTCAATGCACTCCAGCTCAACGATCCCGCCCTCGGCTAGATAGCCCGTTACGGCGGCAAGGGTGGACTCGGCAACGGCTCGATGAACAGAAACTGAATCCAACGCGGCAGTAGCTCGACCCACATAAACGTTGGGACCCATCCCCAACGTCACCGTAGTAGTGACGCCTTCGGGCGAAGAAACCAATTGCAATCGACGAATCGACAATCGCTTGCGCGCGTTTCGCGTAACAGCGGGGCTGACGATCTTCACCCGTGGTGGCGCCTGCGCAGCAATGTCAGGAAGTGCAACCACAGGAGGCAACAACGTCTCAGGTCGATCCCGATAGCGTGGCAGCGCGTAGCCAGAGTCCACGGGAGTTTCGGCACGGAAAGCGAGATTGCGGAACTCCGCCTCGCGACGGGCAATCTCTTCTCGATCATCAAGACGCAAGTCCTCGGGTGCCACGTCGTCGATGACTTCCACTCGATCAGGATCAACGCCTAATCCAAAGCGTTCACGCAGAACTTTGTTGACTTCCATGGCGACACTGATCTCGTCGGCCTCATCGCTCAGCGCCAACTGCAAGGTTCCAACACCCTGAGGATCATCAATGATCTTGGCTGCAGCCACGCCATCAACCTGGCGCAGCGCCTCGACAAGATCAGTGGGTGGATTCACCCTTCAATTTTCCGCTAGGGGCGGCTAGCAGGGCATGACCCGATTGGACCATCTACTCCTCCGTTTGGACTAGGCCGAATGGGTTAACCGCGCAGGTCCCGTCGGTTAAACAGCCACGCTCCTAGGCACAAAACCACTAGGGCTGATCCCCCGAGCACTCCGCAGTCACCCCAGTCAATGCCGTTGCTCAGTGGCTGGCTGCTGCTGTACCAGTGCCAGGGGCTGAGCGGACGTAGGTGCCCGAGCCAATCAATGCTGCGGCCCAGCGACTCAATCAAGAATCCCAAAGCAAAAACAGCACTGGCTAAAGCCACGCCTAATCCCTTACGCCCACTTGCAGCTCCGGCTGCCAAGGCGAGGAATCCGGCGAACAGCACAAAGACGAAGAGGTGAAAACAAATAGCGAAGAGGTCTGCAAGTCCCACGGTGATCGATACCCACGGTCCGACGAGAGCGATACTGCCAAAAACTCCGAAGAAAACCATCACGAAGGAAATGACGGTTAACGAAGCCGCCTTAGACAAATACAAGGAGACTCGACTCACGGGTTGTGCCATGACAATTTCTAAACGCTTTTGATCTTCTTCTCCAGCCACCGATGCAGAACCACGCCCAATCACGAGCACGAGAAGTACCACTGGCAGCAGCCCGGAAAAGATCTCGGCTTGCAGATACCCCGTTGGCGATGAGTAGTCAGCGATGGCAAAAGCCTCCCGAAGGGCTTCAGGCAAGTTTTGGATGAATTCATCCACACCTGGTGTTGACTTGATGCTGGGATAAAGGGCCACATACATCAAGACCAAGGCGATCACGGCTGCTAGCCACAACACGGTAGACAGACGTCTGATGCGCAGGTCAAGGAAAAACAACACCGAATTCATGACGGATCACCTGATCCATAGAACTCCAGGAAAATCTCTTCAAGTTCAGCCTCGGGAGCCACAAGGGAGAGCACTTCATACCCGGCAAGGAACTTCAGCAGAGGATCAATTGCGCCGCGCACTCGCAAGCTCACCGTTGTTTCAGTTGGGGAAGCGAGAACTTCAACATCGGTCACCGCTCGAAGAAGTTGGACAGGTGCAACCCCAGCAAAAGTCACGGTAATGGGCAATGCGGCTCGCCTTCGCAAGCTATCAACTCTTTCAACGGCAACAAGTTCGCCAGCCCGCAAAACTCCCACTCGTTCAGCGAGATGTTCCACTTCATGCAAAACGTGTGAGGACAGCAAGATCGTTGCCCCTCGTTCAACTTCCGTGGCAACAACTTCCCGAAAGTGCTGCTGCATGATCGGGTCAAGGCCGCCCGTTGGTTCATCGAGGATGTACACGTCCATCACGGGACTCAGGGCTAGCACGAGCCCTACTTTTTGCTTATTGCCACGCGACATTTGTCCTAGCGGGCGATCCATGTCCACGTTAAATAGAGAAGAAAGCTGAGCAACCCGTTCAGCATCGTGATCCGCGCGCAATCTACCCAAGCGCTGCAAGGTTTCACCCGCTGTGAGCGTTGGCCACAACGCGAACTCTCCTGGTAAATAACTCACGCGCGAACGAATGAACTTGCTGTTGCGGGACACTTCTTCACCGAGGACTTGGGCTGAACCCGACGTCGGATGAATCAAGTCCATCAAGCAACGCAACAAGGTGGTCTTGCCCGCCCCATTGGGTCCGAGCAATCCAAAGACTTCGCCCCGGTGGATTTCCACACTGACATCGCTAATCCCACGCGAGGATCCAAAGGATTTAGTGAGCGCGGTGGTCTTGACGGCTAACCGACCATCCCCTGACATGTTCACAGGCTAGAGCCGTTCCTGGCTCGGTGACAGGGACTTAGGGCCCACTCGGGCCGATTCGCGCGGTCAAATCACTAGGCTGGCCACCATGTCATCCCCCACCGGTGCAACAACGCGTGGTGTGCGCCTACCGCGGTCACAACGACGAGCACAACTGCTTGATGTTGCGCGCGGTGTCTTCGTTCAATCGGGTTACCACGCTGCGTCAATGGATGACATCGCTGAACAAGCGGGCGTGAGCAAACCTGTTTTGTATCAACACTTTCCGGGCAAGTTGGATTTGTATTTGGCTCTGCTGGAAGACAGCTGCCTGAGCTTGATTGCAGCTATCGATACAGCCCTTAATTCCACTCAGGTAAACCACGATCGAGTGCGAGCCATCATCGCCGCCTACTTCGCCTTCGTTGACGATCCCGACGGTGCATCTCGGCTGGTCTTTGAATCCGACCTAACGCAAGAGCGCGCCGTGCGCTCGCTCATTGACGATGCCAATAGCCGATGTGCAGTTCTGGTCGGCGAAGTCATTGCCGACGAAACCGGATTAGAAGCCTCCCAAGCACTGCTTTTGGGATTTAGTCTCATTGGCTTGGCTCAAACATCCGCTCGAGCCTGGCTCGCCGACGGACCCACCATCCCTCGCGAACAAGCCCAAGCCCTCGCCGCATCCTTGGCCTGGCGAGGTATTTCTGATTTCCCTCGAGGCGCTTCCACAAAGAACTGACTAGAGTTAATCCACCACCTCATCAACGACTAAGGAGAACATCTCGTGGAAATCAAGATTGGTGTCCAAAACAGCGGACGCGAATTAGTACTCGAGAGCACCCAGTCCCCTGACGAGGTTTCCGAGGCGGTTTCTGCAGCCATTAAGGCGGGCGGCACCCTGTCACTCAGCGACGAAAAGGGCCGCCGTGTGGTGGTTCCCGTCAGCTCCTTGGCTTACGTTGAAATTGGTGAGCCCACCGTGCGCAAAGTTGGGTTTGGCAACGCCTAACCCAACCGATCGTGGTTAAGCCGCTAGACCGAGTGCGGCCATGCGGCGTGTGTGTTGCGCTGTGATGCGATTAAAGACTTCGCTCACGGCTACTACGTCAAAGCCACTTCCACCGAGCATCAGATCTGCCAACGCGGGTCGACGTGAAATTACCTGCTGGGCTTGCGCAAGCGCTTCACCCACGATGCGCCGGCCCCACAATGCCAAGCGACCAGCAACAATCGGATCAGCGGCAATGGCTCGACGCACGCGATCCACAGCGAACTCAGCTTGACCGGTATCGCTCAAGACTTCGAGGACGAGTTCGCGAGTCGACTCATCGACCAACACACTCACTTCGCGATAGAAGTCAACAGCGATGCCATTGCCCACATACGCCTTGACCACTCCTTCGAGCCAATCCGCCGGTGCCGTGCTTTCGTGGAAAATTCCCACGGCGCGAACGAATGGCTCCATCGCATCGGCGACATCACTACCCATCTGCGTCAACCGCTCGCGCAAGAGTTCAAAGTGACGAAGCTCCGCTGCCGCTAACTGAGCGATTTCGGCCTTGTCGCCCAGGTCGGGGGCTCGCCCAGCATCGGCTGCGAGTTGTTCAAAGCCAGACAATTCGCCATAAGCCAGTACGCCGAGAAGGTCGATCACTGCCTGCCGCTGGGGGTCAGCCTCAAAGTCACCGTGTGCATCAGTAGCCATGACTTAACCATGCCACGAACGCAGTCGGCAGGGTGCAAACACCTAACGGCTAGACTGAGACCACTTGATATGCGGGCGCTGCCTGGCCGTTGATTGTTTGTTTCTCACACTTGACGATCCTTTTCACCCTTGTCGCGCCCACGACGATTGTGGAAGAAGGCTCGTTATGGCAACTTTTCGTGAACTTGGTGTGCTTGATGCCACCGCAGACGCCCTAGAGGCCGCCGGCATCATTGAGGCGTTCCCCATTCAAGAGCAAACCTTGCCCTTGGCCTTGGCGGGAACCGACCTGATCGGCCAGGCCAAGACCGGAACAGGTAAGACCCTTGGTTTCGGAATTCCCCTCTTGCAACGCATCACCGCCCCGGCCGATGCAGGTGGCGGCCAAACCACCACACCCCAAGCGCTGGTCATCGTGCCCACGCGCGAATTGTGCGTTCAGGTGGCCAAGGACTTAGAACTTGCTGGAGCGCGTCGCAATGTGCGCGTACTCGCTGTTTATGGCGGTCGCGCCTACGAACCACAGGTCGCAGCACTCAGCTCTGGTGTTGACGTTGTCATCGGCACTCCCGGTCGCCTCATCGACTTGGCCAAACAACGACACCTTGACTTGTCCGATGTAAAGATTTTGGTTCTTGACGAAGCCGACGAGATGTTGGACTTGGGATTCCTGCCCGATGTAGAGCACCTCGTCTCACTGACCAACGCAAAGCGCCAAACCATGCTCTTCAGCGCCACGATGCCAGGCCAAATCATCAATCTGGCCCGCCGCTACATGACCCAGCCCACCCACATTCGCGCCACCGACCCCGATGACGCCGGTTCAACAGTGTTGAGCATCGAACAACATGTGTGGCGAGCCCATGCATTGGACAAGGTCGAGCTGGTTGCCCGAATTTTGCAAGCCGAAGGCCGCGGCCTGAGCATGATCTTCTGCCGCACCAAGCGCACAGCGCAAAAAGTGGCCGACGATCTCACCGAACGCGGATTTGCCGCTGGTGCTGTTCATGGTGACCTTGGTCAAGGTGCACGAGAGCAAGCACTTCGCGCTTTCCGAAGCGGCAAGGTTGATGTCCTGGTGGCCACTGATGTCGCTGCCCGCGGAATTGATGTTCAAGACGTCACCCACGTCATCAATTACCAATGTCCTGAGGATGCCAAAATTTATGTTCACCGCATTGGGCGGACGGGACGAGCTGGCGCAAGTGGTGTGGCCATCAGTTTCGTTGACTGGGACGACATCCCACGCTGGCAGCTGATCAACAAGGAACTTGGTTTGGCCTTCCATGATCCGATTGAGACGTACTCCTCATCAGAGCACGTGTACACCGGACTGGGGATTCCCACTGACGCCACTGGCAAACTACCCAGTGCTCAGCGCACGCGCGCCGGACTAGGCGCGGAAAAACTTGAAGACCTCGGCGAAACCGGTCGCAAGCCGAAGCAAAGTGCACCGCAACGATCTAAGCCGTCGACTTCGCCTCGATCACCATCGAAGAGTTCGGCACCAGCGCCGGCTCGAGAAAAGTCTGACCGTCCGCAGCGCTCCCGCAATCGCACGCGCGGTGGTAAGCCGGCACAAGGCTAGCTAAGGCTGGCCGCCACATCGGCCAGTTCAAGGGCGTCAAACCACAGCAAGTCGCAGTCGTCAACGGCTGTTAATTCGGCTTCGCCGGAATCATCATCGCTAGCCAATGCCTTCCGTGCATCGGCGATGACCGCCTTGTTCAGGGCATCATCAACATGCAGCGATGCGATCTGGCTTGACGACACATTCGCAAGAAAGGCTGTACCCGCGGGCTCATCGTTGATCTCCAGACCGTCCACATCAACGTCAACGACCGCGACGATGCGCTGGTTCGTTTCCGCCAGAAGTAAAGCTAGGTCTCCCGCACGAGACAGCGCGGCGAATTCCATGTCCTCAGGGTCATCGCTTTCTATCCACTGGGCGAAGGCTTCATTGGGGATTACGCCTTCGAGCGGTCCAGTTAGTTGGCCGTTGGCCACCAACTCCTGGATGTGAGCTGGCGAGAGCGGAATGAACATGCGCATTAGGCGTGCTCGCTCAAGGGAAGACCAAACAATGCATCGAGCTCCATGGCCGTGACGTCGTAGTCCGTGTGATGGATTCCCACCATGCCCACGCTAACGGCAGCATTCACGTTGAGTTTGATGTCGTCAACAAACACCGAGTGCTGCGGCGCTACACCTAATTGGGACAAGGTGTGATGAAAGATTTCTGCATCTGGCTTACGCATTCCGACTTCGCCACTGATCACGACCACGTCGAACATGTCGTCCCAACCATCCCGGGGGTAGTCATTGCCCCAGGAGTTAGACAGCAATGCGGTGGCAATCCCCATGTGTCGAGCCCGCAGGACGAGGGCATTCATTTGCGGGGCATGTTCAATGGCGTCAAACATGCGCTGTAAAAGACCGACGTGGTTAACCGGGCTACCTTGTCGGCGCGCGAGTTCAGCAGCGAGTTGTTCCTCAAAGTGCGGGACCAACATCTCGCCGCGTTCGAGCGCATGCAAGGGATTGACGTGCGCTTCCTGCTCCACATTTGGCCCAAGCCAATCGCCGAGAATTTGCGAAAAATAGGACATGTCAACGCCGCTACCGGCCATGATCTCGGCCATCGATTCATCCAAGTTATTGGTCAGCACGCCACCCCAGTCAACGACGAGGGCAGCCAGATCGCTCGTGCGAGCCGAAGTGGGTTCATCAGAAGGCATAACCCGATCGTAGGACGTGCCCCTGACGGTTGGATCATTCGCGTCTTATGCCCCAATTGGGGACCTACTCAACTAATCTGATCTCACACCTTCGAATTAAGGATTTCCATGGATACCTCCCCCGTGAGCCAGACGAGCACTGAAGAAAACCAAAAGGCGCCCCGCGCCTACTGGTTCGCCTTGGGGTTTATCAGCATGGGCGTGACGATGGTGATGATTGACGCGACCATCGTCAACGTCGCCATTCCTCAGGTCACAGCGGACCTGAAGCTCGTTCCCACGGATATCCAATGGATTAACTCCATCTATGCACTTGTTTTTGCCTCGCTGCTGATTTCGGTAGGCAAGCTCGGCGACTCAATTGGTCGCCGATTGATCTTCGTCATGGGTGTGACGATCTTCGTGCTTGCCAGTGTCATCGCAGCAACAGCACAAACGGGTGAAGTCATCATCGCTGGACGCGCATTGCAAGGTGTGGGTGGCGCGATGATGATTACCTCGTCACTGTCGTTGCTGAACACCATGTTCCGCGGCAAGGACCGAGCCATCGCCTTTGCCATCTGGGGTGCCACTGTCGGAACCGTTGCTGCCCTCGGGCCGTTGCTGGGCGGATTCCTCACGAGCTCCTACTCGTGGCGTTGGGCGTTCTTGATCAACGTTCCCATCGCCATCGTGTCGATTACCGGTGCGCTGCTCTTGGCTCCCGAGAGCAAGGACACCGTCTCTAAGCCTGGCCTTGACCTCCCCGGAGTCTTGCTGTCAGCTTTCGGCCTTGGCGCCTTGATTTTTGGTCTCATCGAAGGGCAAAACTACGGCTGGTGGGCACCGCGGGGCGCAGACATTGCCATTGGCCCGTTCAGTTGGCCCATTGAAGCCATCTCGCCTGTTCCTATCGCGTTTGCTTTATCGCTACTAGCCCTCTTCCTGTTTATCCGCGTTGAAGCCAGCCGGGCCGCCGAGGATCAAGTGATCACCCTTGACCTCACCCTGTTCAAAATTCGATCCTTTGCCTGGGGCAACCTCATCGGCTTGTGCATCATGTTTGGTGAATTCGGCATGATCTTGACCTTGCCGATCTATCTTCAAAATGGCTTGGGCTACACCGCGCTTAAAGCTGGCGTAACCACAGCGTTCATCATGCTCGGTGCATTGATAGCCGCTCCAGCATCAGGCAAGTTCACCCAAGCGCGCGGTCCGCTCGCCGTCGTGCGAACCGGATTGATTCTTGAAGTCATTGCCATGATCGGTGTAGGCGCGACGTACTCAGCCGATGCCACCCAACTGCAATTTGCTCCAT
>CALQPL010000030.1 GCA_943332445.1 Bifidobacterium breve | reverse complement strand
CTCCCCCGGTGGTTGAGTTGGGTCGCCAAGCCGGATGGGATGAGATTGCCTTATCCGTTCGTGATGCACGACGTAGTGCCGATGCACTGAGACAACGTTTTACTGATCAACCTTCAAGCCTGAGCTCGTTCTCCATGCCAGAGCCATCAAGTGAACCAGGCGACTGTGTTCTTGCACTGAAGGATGTTCGAGTGGCCTATGGCCGCCGCGAGGTTCTGCACGGATTGTCCCTGCAACTCCACGCTGGCGAAGTCGTTGCTGTCATGGGACGCAATGGTGCAGGCAAGTCAACGATGCTCTCGACGATGGTGGGGCTGCGCACTCCGTTCAAGGGCACCGTTCGAGTGCTCGGTGTTGATCCCGCAACCTTGAAGCCTCAAGACTTGGTCGCCCGCGTTGGACTGGTGCCACAACAAGCCGGCGACTTGCTCTACGCCGAATCCGTGGACCTGGAATGTCGCCAAACCGATCGCGATGCCGGCCTGGGCCCGGGAACCACAGCGGCCATGCTGACCACGCTTGCCCCCTGGATTAAGGCCTCTAGCCACCCATCGGATCTGTCCGAAGGCAGCCGTCTGGCGCTGGCCCTGGCTGTTGTCCTGGCCCCGGACCCAGCGGTCCTGCTCCTAGATGAGCCCACCCGTGGTCTGGACTATCAGGCCAAACAGCACCTCATCGAGATCTTGGCCAACGCGGCCCAACGCGGCCGCACGATCGTCTTGGCAACCCATGATGTGGAACTTGCTGCTGAACTTTCCACGCGCACCGTGATTGTTGCCGATGGTGAAGTCGTTGCTGATGGTCCCACCCGACGCATCATTACGTCATCGCCGATGTTTGCACCACAAATCGCCAAAGCCATGTCGCCACTTCCGCTACTGACAGTTGCCGATGTGGCGATCGCCATGAGCGCGTTGAGTGATCTGCCATGACAGCACCCACTTTGATGACTAACGCGACGCAACCACACACGGCGATTGCGGTGGGACCGCGCTCGCGCATTGTTTTAACTATTGTCAGCATTATCGGCTTAGTCGCTTTTTGTTGGCCACTATTGATTACTCCGACTGCCGGCGTCGATCACAGTGCTGATGCGCCGTGGGTATTCGCATTGATCATCCCGTTCCTCATCGCTTTGATCGCGGCCGAGATTTCCGATGGCGGACTTGATGCCAAAGCCATCGCGATGCTGGGTGTCTTGGCTGCCGTGGGAACAGCTCTGCGGCCGCTCGGTGGCGGGATCACAGGGTTCCAACCGCTATTCGTGGTTCTCGTCCTGGGCGGATACGCCTTCGGAGCCGGCTTTGGCTTCGTCCTGGGTGCGGTCACGATGCTCACGTCCGCCTTTTTAACCGGTGGGGCCGGTCCCTGGTTGCCCTTCCAGATGTTCGCCGCCGCATGGGTGGGCATGGGAGCTGGCCTGATTCCGCACGTCGCGATCAAGGGTCGGCTCTGGTTACTCGCGGCCTATGGGTTTATTGCATCGTTGCTTTTTGGCTTGATTATGAATCTGTCGTTTTGGCCGTGGACCTTTGGCGTAACGACATCGGCCACTAACTCATTGGCGTACATCCCCGGCGCGAGCACGCTCGATAACCTCCAACACTTTGCGGTCTTTCATTTGACCACTTCTTTGGGTTGGGATCTGACTCGTGGAATTGGCACAGCCGTGTTGGTGTTAGTTGCCGGCAAACCTATCTTGGCCGCTCTTGATCGAGCTGGGCGCAGAGCGCACTTTCCTTCTGCGAAGAACTAAGCCTTAGGGCTTGCCGTGACAAATGGTGGCTTAACAATCGTGCAGGGCAATGAACGCCCGCGAACATCGACCACAACATCGCCATCAACATCTGCGTTGACCAGAGCCAACGCAATGCCTTGATGCAAGGTTGGCGAAAACGTTCCACTGGTCACGATTCCGATGTCATCGCCGCTTGCATTCCGCACGACCATGTCGTGGCGTGGAATTCCGCGCTCTGATGCCAACAAACCGACCAACCGACGGCTCGGACCGTGGGCTCGTTGTGCTTCCAGAGCTGTTTTGCCCGCAAACGTGGCCTTATTCCAGCCCACCGCCCAGCTCACACCAGCTTCCACGGGAGTAATGGTCGACGACAGGTCCTGACCGTGCAGCGGATAACCCATCTCCGTGCGCAAGGTGTCTCGGGCCGCCAGACCACATGGCACCACTCCGTCGACAGCCAGCAATGCGTTCCACAAGGCAACGGCGTGACCTGCATCAATTGCCAGTTCAAATCCCCGCTCACCGGTATAGCCCGTGCGGCACACCGTGACATCGACACCATCAAAAGTGTCACTAACAAAACTCATGTACTCCAGGTCTGTGGCCAAACCAAGTGCCGCCAACACGTGTGCTGAACGTGGACCCTGCACCGCGATGATGGCGGTTTGTGTATGGAGGTTATGAATTTCCACGTCGGCTGGCATTGCTGCGCGCAGGGTTTCCAGCACGGTGGTGCAATTAGCCGCATTCGGCATCAGGATTAATTCATCATCACTGACGCGATACGCGATGATGTCGTCAATCACCCCACCTTGGTCATTGCACAGCAAGGTGTACTGAGCCTGACCAGGTCCGATGCGATCCAAGCTGTTAGTCAGCACGGCATCAATGGCCGCAACCGCTCCCGGTCCCACAATCTGCGCGGTGCCCAGGTGTGAGACATCAAAGATGCCGACACCATTGCGAACTGCTTCGTGTTCAGCAGTTACACCCCCGCCGGCGTACTCCAAGGGCATCAGCCAACCACCGAAATCGGACCATTTCGCGCCCAATTCCTCATGGCTTGAGTGCAACGGAGACTTCAGCGCTTCGCCCTGTTCAGCATTCGACATGTGACTGACGCTACTAGGCTAGGAATACCCAACTCACCGACACCGCCTGAAACGGATACGCCCTGTGACCAGTCTGCTCGTTCGCGATCGCACCGCCTTGAAGGCAAAGACGGACGTCCTCATCGTGGGTTTGCGTCCCAAGGGCAAGTCAGTTGTCGTTGTTGGATTGCCCGCGAATCTGAAGTCCGTTGCCAGCCAGCTCGACAGTGCATTGGCCAGCGTTCACGCGAAAGCCGATCTGCAGTCCGTCACCACGATTCCTGGAATTGCCGGTCTAGCCGCGACCTCCATCATCGCTGTAGGACTGGGGCCAGTTACCGCATCACAAACTGCTGGACAACAACACGAAGCCCTGCGCTTAGCTGCCGGAGCGGCCTTGCGTTCCATCAGCAAGGCCAGCACTGTGGCAATCATCAGCCCCAGTGACGATGCCGAATCAGTGGCAGCCCTGGCACAAGGCGCACTCTTAGGCGCTTACCGCTTCACTGCATTTCGCACCGAACAACCAACCGTGACGATCAAGACCATCACCGTTATTACCGCGGCTGCCAAGGATCGCGACGTTATGGCTCAGACCAAATCCGCCGTCGCCATCGCGCAGCGCGTTGACTTGGTCAAAGACCTCGTCAACACTCCACCCTCACACCTGTCCCCTGTTGTCTTTGCCAAAACCGCAGCAACCGAAGCCAAGAAGCGCGGGATCACCGTGCAGGTCCTAGATGAAGTCCAACTCAAAAAGCGCGGTTTCGGCGGCATCATCGGTGTGGGCCAAGGGTCGATCAACCCACCACGCTTGGTCAAACTCACCTACACCCACCCACAAGCCAAAAACACCGTCGCTTTTGTTGGCAAGGGCGTGACCTTCGATTCGGGCGGTCTGTCCCTCAAGCCACCCACCGCCATGGAGACCATGAAGTCCGACATGGCCGGAGCCGCCGCGGTCTTAGGTGCAATTTTGAGCTTGGCCGACATCAAAGCCAAGGTCAATGTCACCGCGTACTTGGCCATGGTCGAGAACATGCCCTCGGGCACTGCACAACGACCATCGGATGTCTTGACGATGTTTGGCGGAAAAACTGTTGAGGTTCTCAACACCGATGCGGAAGGTCGCTTGATCTTGGCCGATGCGCTGGTCCTGGCCGTCAAGGATGGACACCAGACCATCGTTGACGTGGCAACACTGACGGGTGCACAAATGGTGGCGTTAGGTAATCGCTATGCCGCAGCCATGGGCAACAACGACGCCACACGCACCGCTGTTGTCGCAGCAGCCGATACCGCCGGTGAGTTGATGTGGCCGATGCCGCTGCCCGCTGAATTGCGCCCCTCGCTCGATTCCACCATCGCAGACTTAAAAAACATCGGTGAACGCTTCGGCGGAATGATGACTGCCGCAGTATTCCTGCAGGAATTCGTCAACGACAAGACCAACTGGGTGCACCTAGATATTGCGGGCCCGTCCTTCAACGAAGGTGGCCCACACGGGTACACCGGCAAGGGCGGAACCGGCTATGCCATGCGCACGCTGGTGCAATTCGCACTCAACAGCGCGTAACCGCGCCTAGGGAATCAACACCACTTTTCCGCGAACGTGCCCCGTTTCTTGATTCAGGTGCGCTTGCTTTGCCTCGGCCAGCGGGAACGTTTGTGCCACGTGCAGCACGAGTCGGCCATCAGCGACCATGTCCGCTAGCCCCTGCAACTGAACCGCATCAGGTCGAACAAAGATCAACGCGACGCGAACACCCAAGGACTCAGCAAGTTCGCTATCGGGGCGCGCCGCCATCGTCACGGCGATGCCACCGGGCTTGAGCACGTGCAGTGAACGATCAAGGACGTCGCCACCCACACAGTCAATGACTGCATCCAGGTCGCTGACCACATCTTCAAAGCGCGTGGTGTTGTAGTCGATGACTTCGTCCGCACCGAGCTCGCGCAGGAATTCGTGATTGCTTGGCGAAGCAGTTGCGGTCACGTGCGCTCCGAGGAATTTCGCTAACTGCACGACCAGGTGACCCACGCCTCCTGCGGCTGCCTGCACCAGGATTCGTTGCCCCGCAACAACTCCCGCCATCTCAACCAGGGCTTGCCAAGCCGTCAAACCAGCAACGGGCAAACCAGCCGCTCGTGTGGCATCCAGACCGGCGGGACGCAACGCCATGGCTGTATCGCTAACCACGATGTGCGTGGCGTAACAGCCCAAACGAGGAGCCATCCGCAACGTGCCGAGCACGTCGTCGCCCACCTTCCACGCCGACACCTCAGCCCCTACCGCCAGTACCTGACCGGCAAAGTCGCGGCCCAACACCATCGGGAAGTTTTCACCAAAGGCGGCCGAGTAATTGCCACCGCGCACCTTGAAGTCCACGGGGTTAACGCCGACAGCATCAATGCACACCAAGACTTCGTGCGGGCCATAACTAGGCATCGGGCGCTCATGCAGAACGAGCAAATCAGCATCGCCCCACGTGGGGATTTCGACAGCGGACATCACGTTAGGAATAGAAGTCATGGATGAACTGTGGCAGAAGCCGGTGCGAATCGCGCGCGAACCCTACGAACCGTCGAGTTGGCGCTTACGCTCAGCGGCTTTGAGCGCATCCCAGTCGCGCATGCGCTGGGGGTAGCCAACCAGGTTCGCGTCATAGCAAGGAACGCCGAGTTTTTTGGCCCAATCAAAAGCGGTGGCCTCATCGGGAACCCGACGACGCGTCCACTGTCCCGATCGGGCTACTAACAAAATTGAGGTCTGCGTCACAGTCGTTCGCGGCTCAATGAACGCCTCTACACCTTCTTGACCCTTGATGAACTGTTCAAGGTGAGCACGATCGCTGCGATCCGCAGCCCGATCCATCGAGCCCTCAACGGTGCGTGGCTTGCGCCGACCGAACAAGCCCACAACTACTCCTCATCGCTGATGCCCCGACGTGCCTATCGCCTCGCTGGAGGCGGGTGAAAACCAGCAAGCCCTAGGTGAAAGGATACAAACAACTGAGTTGATTGTGCCAAATTCTTTTCGTCCTGGAGGCAGTTGCGTGTCTGAAACCGGATTCGATCTCGTCATTCTCGGTGGGGGCAGTGGCGGATACGCCTGTGCCCTGCGAGCCAGTCAATTAGGGCTGAGCGTGGCCCTGATCGAAAAGGACAAGCTCGGCGGTACCTGCCTGCACAAGGGATGCATCCCCACTAAGGCACTGCTTCATGCGGCAGAAGTTGCCGACACTGCTCGTGAGTCGTCCGAGTTTGGTGTCAGCACCACATTGAACGGCATCGACATTGAAGGCGTCCTGAAGTACAAGGACAACGTGGTCGGTCGTCTCTACAAGGGTCTGCAGGGTTTGGTGAAGTCCCGCTCAATTACTTTCATCGAGGGCGAAGGGCGCCTGGTTGGACCCAACACCATCGATGTTGCCGGCGTTCAGTACACCGGACGCAACATCGTGTTGGCCACCGGTTCGTATGCGCGCTCGCTGCCCGGCCTCGACATCGAAGGTCGCGTCTTGACCAGCGACCAGGCCCTCGACCTGAACGAAATCCCCACGAGCGTCATCGTTCTTGGCGGAGGCGTGATCGGCGTGGAGTTCGCCAGTGTGTGGAAGTCCTTTGGTGTTGAAGTCACCATCGTTGAAGGCCTTCCCCGCCTCGTTCCCGCCGAGGATGAGGCGCTGAGCAAGGCCCTTGAGCGGGCATTTCGCAAGCGGGGCATCAACTTCAAGACCGGCGTGCGCTTCAGCGGTGTAACCCAAGATGCCAATGGCGTCGTCGTGTCACTCGAATCGGGTGAAACCTTGGCCGCGGACTACTTGTTGGTTGCCGTCGGTCGCGGACCGCGCACCGATGGTCTGGGATATGCCGAACAAGGCGTATCGATGGACCGCGGTTTTGTTTTGACCAACGATCGCTTGCAAACCAACATCCCCGGCGTGTGGGCCGTGGGTGACATCGTTCCTGGATTGCAATTGGCCCACCGCGGATTCCAACAAGGAATCTTCGTTGCTGAAGAAATTGCTGGCTTGAACCCGCGCGCGATTGATGAAAGTGGAATCCCGCGTGTGACGTACTGCGAACCAGAAGTAGCGTCGGTTGGTTTGACTCAAGCCCAAGCCGAAGAAGCCCATGGCGCAGCCAATGTCACCGCGTACGAATACAACTTGGGCGGAAACGGCAAGAGTCAGATCTTGGCCACGACCGGTTTCATCAAGTTGGTCCGCGTCAACGACGGTCCCGTCGTGGGAATCCACATGGTCGGTGCCCGAGTCGGCGAACTGATCGGCGAAGGCCAGCTCATCGTCAACTGGGAGGCCTACCCCGAGGATGTGGCAGCCCTGATCCACGCTCACCCGACTCAGAACGAAGCCATGGGCGAGGCTCACCTTGCTTTGGCTGGCAAGCCCCTGCACGCCCACGCCTAAAATCGTCGTTGAACCTCTAATCTGGGTTTAACGAAAGTCCAACAAGAAGGAGTGCCAAGACCAATGCCGGTCTCCGTCACAATGCCGCAACTCGGTGAAAGCGTCACCGAAGGAACAGTCACTCGCTGGCTCAAGAACATCGGCGACACCGTTGCCATGGACGAGCCCTTGTTGGAAATCTCGACCGACAAGGTCGACACCGAGATTCCCTCCCCCGTGGCTGGAGTACTCCTGTCCATCACCGCCGATGAAGACGCCACTGTTGAAGTCGGTGCAGAACTTGCCGTCATCGGTGCAGCTGACGAAGCCGGCGCACCCGCCCCTGCGGCACCTGCCGCTGCACCAGCGCCTGCCGCGATTGTTGTCCCCGCACCTACTGAAGAAGTTCCTGCCCCCGCAGCCTCAGCAATCCCGGTGACTCCACCTCCCGCAGCACCTTCGGCTGGTGGCTCCACCGTCCCCATCGTGTTGCCCGCGCTGGGTGAGAGCGTCACCGAAGGAACCGTCACGCGCTGGTTGAAGAACATCGGCGATGCCGTTGCTCTTGACGAACCATTGCTAGAAATCTCCACCGACAAGGTCGACACCGAACTTCCCTCGCCCGTTGCCGGAACCTTGGTTTCGATCGCCGTTGGCGAAGACGGCACGGTTCAAGTCGGTGGAGTCTTGGGTGAAATCAGCACCGGTGCCGCCGCACCTTCGGCATCAACTCCCCCACCGGCTCCCGCACCTGCTGCTGCGCCCGTCGCAGCACCGGTTGCAGCACCCGTTGCCACTCCTGCGCCAGCTCCAGCACCGGTAGTTGCTGCGCCCGCACCTGTTGTCGCAGCACCGGTTGCCACTGCTGCACCTGCTGCTCCACCAGCGGGCAATGGCGTCACCGACACCTACGTCACGCCCATCGTTCGCAAGCTCGCATCGGATAACAACATTGATTTGAGCACCGTTACCGGCACGGGCGTGGGTGGACGCATTCGCAAGCAAGACATCGAAGCCGCTGTCGCATCGCGTCCGGCCAGTGCTCCTGTTGCTACTCCGGCTGCCGCACCTGCACCCGCAGCAGCAGCCGTGGCCTCTCCCGCACCGGCTGCCACCACTGCCAAGCACGCCGCTCCTGCTTCACCGCTGCGTGGCAGCACTGAAAAGATGTCGCGTCTGCGCAAGGTCATCGCCGAGCGCATGGTCGAGTCCCTGCAAACCACAGCCCAATTGACCAGCGTTGTCGAAGTTGACGTCACGCGCGTTGCTGCTTTGCGGGATCGGGCCAAGAATGATTTCTTTGCTCGCGAAGGTGTCAAGCTCACCTTCCTGCCGTTCTTTGCTCGCGCAGCACTGGAAGCGTTGAAGCAGTTCCCCGT
>CALQPL010000029.1 GCA_943332445.1 Bifidobacterium breve | reverse complement strand
GCATGAATCGCCACCAGAGTGAAGGCACCGTCTAAGCGGCGACAGACCACGCGCATGGCTTCGGCCAAACCTGTTGCGGGGTCATAAACCGAATCCAGCAAGTGAGCGACGACTTCGGTGTCAGTTTCAGATTGGAATTCGTAGTCCGCGTCTTCCAATTCGGCCCGTAAGCGGGCGAAGTTTTCGATGATGCCGTTGTGCACGACGGCGATTGATTGTTCGCGCGTCAGGTGTGGGTGGGCGTTGCGATCATTGGGGGCACCATGCGTGGCCCATCGGGTGTGACCAATCCCGGTTCCAGAAGCAGGAAGTGCGGTCTCTGAAAGTGCGGTTTCGAGCTGAACTAGTTTGCCCGCACGCTTCGCCGACGCCACGGTGCCTTCGGTAACGACAGCGATTCCCGCCGAGTCATACCCACGGTATTCGAGTCGACGCAAACCTTCGAGGACAACATCGTCTGCACGCAGCGAACCGACGTATCCAACAATCCCGCACATACCCTCAGCCTAGAGGGCGAGGGCGGAAGAAACGTGTGCGGCTAAACGCTGCGCGATATTTTCTGCCTCGTCTGCAGTCGCGGCTTCCACCATGACCCGAATAACGGGCTCGGTTCCACTCGGGCGCAGTAAGACCCGCCCCGAACCTGCCAATTCAGCCTCCGCCACAGCAACAGCCGCTGCAACGTCGGCATTGCTGGCCAAGCCAGCGCGGTCTACCCCTGGGACATTGATCAGGACCTGCGGCAGCGATTGCACGACATCAGCAAGCTCAGCCAAAGACTTTCCCGTGAGTGACAGTTGCGCCAAAAGGTGAGCCGCCGTCAAAATCCCGTCCCCTGTGGTGGAGAAATCACTCATCACCACGTGGCCTGACTGCTCACCGCCGAGGTTGAAACCACCAGCTCGCATGTGTTCGAGGACCTAGCGATCGCCCACGGCGGTTTCCACCATCGAGACACCGGCCTGGTCCAGAGCAATCTTTAAGCCAATGTTGCTCATGACGGTGGCCACTAACGTGTTGTGGGCCAATGTGCCAGCCTTGCTCATCGCCAGCGCCAAAATCCCCATGATGTGATCGCCGTCGATCAAAGTTCCGTTCGCATCAACGGCCAAACAACGATCGGCATCTCCATCGTGCGCGATGCCAGCGTCAGCTCCGTGCTCGAGGACGGCGGCTTGCAGCGCCTCCGGGTGTGTCGAACCACAGTTGTCATTAATGGACCAGCCATCGAGTCGGTCAGACAGCACCACAACGTCCGCGCCAAGGGCGCGCAGCGTTTGAGGACCAACAGCCGAGGCGGAACCATTGGCGCAATCGACGACAACGCGCAGCCCATCAAGACGCGCTGGCACGGTTGCGACCAAATGATCGACATAGGTTTGGGCGGCCGTCAGATCTTCACGCACCCGGCCGACCTTTTCGCCTACCGGGAGCGAAGTAGCAGCATCAAGTCCGGCCTCAATGGCATCTTCTTGCTCATCGGTGAGCTTGTCCCCACCCGGGCCGAAGAACTTAATGCCGTTATCGGGCATCGGGTTATGGCTAGCCGACAGCATCACGCCCAGGGCCGCGCCTGTTTGCTTAGTCAGCAACGCAACCGCAGGAGTAGGAACAACACCAATGCGAATGACATCGAGTCCCGCGCTGGCCAAACCAGCAACAACTGCTGCTTCGAGGAATTCACCGGAAGGCCGCGGATCACGACCAACAATTGCTTGAGGTCGCTCGCCGCTTGCCAACACTCGTGCCGCCGATCGACTCAAGCGCAAGGCAAGGTCAGCAGTCAGATCAACGTTGGCAAGACCACGCACACCGTCGGTTCCAAACAAACGCGCCACGGTGTGCCTCCTTACTGTGTAAATGCCACTGCCCCGGAGCGTAGTCCGAGGCAGTAGTGAAGTTTGCGATATCCGCGCGATTAACGCTTGGAGTATTGCGGGGCCTTGCGGGCCTTCTTCAGACCGTACTTCTTACGTTCCTTGGCACGTGGGTCACGCGTGAGGAAGCCCGCCTTCTTCAAGGTGGGACGGTTGCCTTCAAGGTCAATTTCATTCAAGGCACGAGCAATACCCAAACGCAGGGCGCCAGCTTGACCAGAAACGCCACCGCCACTGATGCGAGCGATCACGTCGAACTGGTTGTCGATACCCAAAACGGTGAAGGGGTCATTGACCAACTGCTGGTGAACCTTGTTGGGAAAGTATTCGGCCAGTTCGCGACCATTGACGACCCAACGACCGGTGCCAGGAACCAAACGAACGCGGGCAATGGCCTGCTTGCGACGACCGGTAGCACCGGCAGGGGCAGTGACAATTGAGCGCGGAGTCTTAGGCGCGGGGGTTTCTGACGTAAGAACGGTTTCACTACCGGAAGCATCGTCGCTGTCGATCTCGGCGTATGCGCTGTAGTCGTTCTCGGTGGCTGGATCAGTCACGCCACAGTTTCCTTTCGGTTGGTTGTGCAGTTGTCGCTAGTGATTACTGCGCAACCTGAATGATGTCGAACGTGGTGGGGTTCTGGGCCGCGTGTGGGTGCTCAGCGCCTGGGTAGACCTTGAGCTTGCCAAACTGCTGACGACCAAGCCTGGTGTGAGGAAGCATTCCCTTGACCGCCTTTTCGACGACCTTGCGTGAATCCTTTTCCAACAAGTCGGAGTACGAGGTGGCCTTCAAACCGCCGGGGAAACCCGAGTGGTGGTAAGCCTTCTTGTTCTGCAACTTCGCGCCAGTCAATGCCACTTTGTCAGCGTTGATGATGATGACAAAGTCACCCATGTCGGCATGAGGGGCGAAGGTGGGCTTGTGCTTACCGCGCAACAGGGCTGCGGCCTGCGTGGCAAGACGACCCAACACAACATCAGCGGCATCAATGACGAGCCACTGACGGTCTGCATCGCCAGGCTTTGGGCTATAGGTACGCACGGGACTGCCTTCACTTTCACATTGAACGGGTACTCGCCCCAGTGGGGGAAGGGTTAAAGGGTACCTTCCACGCCTCTAGGCACAGCCAGCGGGTCGGCGCCCCCGCTCCTAGGCACGCCGGCGACGGGTTCGCTCAGCCTGAGCCGGCAGATCCTCATCGGGTGGGTAAACGATCTCCTCAAGGGTCAATCCCAGGGCTGGAGCCACCTGAATCGCGGCCGTGCGCTCTAGGGCTTCGGCGGTCCTGGTGATCCAGGCTGGCTCATGCCTGCCCTGACCCACATCCAGCAGGGCTCCCACGATCGATCGCACCATGGAGTGGCAGAACGCATCGGCCTCCACGGTGGCCACGACCAAACCATCGTCGGTTCGCGAAAAGCTACAGCGAATCAACGTACGAATAGTTGTGGCTCGTTCGCGCTTGCGACAAAACGAGGCAAAGTCACGAAGGCCCACGAGCAATGACGCGGCTTCATTCATTTGCGCGACATTGAGGGGGCCCTTAACCAAGAAGACATCGTGGCGACGTAACGGATCGTATTTTTTCAGATCATCACAGATTCGATAGCGATAGATCCGTGACAACGGTGAAAAGCGTGCATCAAAACCAGGTGCAGCAGCTGCCACTGAATGGATGAGTACATCGTCATCAAGAATGCCGTTTAAGCGGCGCAGCACGTCCTCTGGTGTAGTGCCGTTCCACAGCTCAGCTGGCAGGTCAACATGCGCTACTTGTCCTCGCGCATGAACGCCTGCATCTGTTCGGCCAGCAACGGTCAAACGCAACGGTCCCTCGACCCGCAATACCGTCGCAAGGGCAGCTTCAACTTCGCCTTGGACGGTGCGCAGATCGCTGCCCTGCTGAATGGCCCATCCCGTGAAGTCCGTTCCGTCATAGGCCAAGTCCAAGCGCACACGAATAAGCCCGCCAACTCCTTGCGAAGTAGCGGGCTCATTCATGATGTCTGGTGACACGTCGATCACTCGTCCGTGGCGTCGCCTTCAGCTGCAGCCTCTTCGGACGCGGCCTCTTCAGTAGCAACGTCTTCAGCTGCAACCTCTTCGGACGCGGCCTCTTCAGTAGCAACCTCGTCGGTAACAACGTCATCCGCTGCTACTTCTTCAACGACTTCCTCGGTCACTACCGGAGCGGCTGCTGCAGCAGCTTTTTCCTTGGCGGCACGCTTGGTGGCGGCTTCGGCCTCAAGCAGGGTCTTCTGCTGTTCGGTCATGGCCTCAACCAATTCGATCACTGCCATCTTCGCGTTGTCGCCCTTACGGGGAGCCAGCTTGATGATGCGGGTGTAACCACCCTCGCGGTGCTCGAAGCGCGGACCGATTTCAGCAAACAAGGTGTGAACAACATCCTTGTCGCGGACAACGGTCAACACGCGACGACGCGCGTGCAGGTCACCACGCTTGGCGAACGTGATCAAACGCTCGGCCAACGGGCGAAGTCGCTTGGCCTTGGCTTCTGTGGTGGTAATCCGGCCGTGCTCGAACAACGCGGTGGCCAGGTTGGCCAGCATGAGTCGTTCGTGAGCTGGGCCGCCGCCCAGACGCGGACCCTTGGTGGGGGTAGGCATTTTCTTTGCACTCCTTGTTAGGGGGCATCAACGAGGTGTTGACGCAACCGGATTACAGCTCTTCAGTCTCGGGTTCTGCATCGACGAAGGGATCAACGTCAACAGCAATTTCGTCTTCGTCCTCGTCATCGGCGTAGTCACGCACGATCGATGCTGGATCAAATCCAGGAGGCGAATCCTTCAGCGCCAAGCCGAACTCAATGAGCTTGGCCTTGACTTCATCAATGGACTTTTGTCCGAAGTTGCGGATGTCGCCCAGCTCGGCCTCACTGCGGGTCACGAGTTCACCCACGGTGTGAATGCCCTCGCGCTTGAGGCAGTTGTAGGAACGAACCGAGAGGTTCATCTCTTCAACGGGCATGGTCAGCTGCTCAGCGAAGACCGTGTCCTGTGGGGAGGGGCCGATTTCGACACCCTCAGCATCCACATTGAGTTCACGGGCCAGGCCGAACAGTTCAACCAACGTCTTGCCAGCTGATGCCACTGCATCGGCGGGGCGCATCGACGACTTGGTTTCAACGTCCACCACGAGACGGTCGAAGTCGGTGCGCTGTTCAACACGCGTGGCCTCAACCTTGTAGGTGACCTTGAGAACGGGAGAGTAAATGGAGTCAACCGGAATGCGTCCGATTTCGTCATCCACGCCCTTGTTCTGCACGGAGGAAACGTAGCCACGGCCACGCTCGACGGTGAATTCAATTTCCAACTTGCCCTTGCCGTTCAAGGTAGCGATGTGAAGCTCAGGGTTGTGAACTTCAACGCCAGCAGGCGGGGCAATGTCAGCAGCAGTAACGGCACCTGGGCCTTGCTTGCGCAAGTACATAACAACCGGCTCGTCGTTGTCGCTGGAGACAACCAATCCCTTGATGTTCAAGATGATGTCGGTGACATCTTCCTTGACACCTTCAAGGGTCTGGAACTCGTGCAGGGCACCATCGATACGAATGCTGGTAACTGATGCACCAGGAATCGATGAGAGCAACGTGCGACGAAGTGAGTTGCCAAGGGTGTAACCAAATCCAGGCTCAAGCGGTTCGATGATGAACCGTGAACGTGAACCGTCAACCACTTCTTCGGACAGCGTGGGGCGCTGGGCGATAAGCAAGGTATTACCTCCTGATCAGGGCATCCGCTATATGACGCCTTGGGTACTGCTTCTGCGTTGATGCGCGGTATCGGACCGCGAACCAGTGGATTACTTGGAGTAGAGCTCGACGATCAGCTGTTCTTGCACCTGAGTGTCGATGATTTCGCGCTTAGGCAAGTTGTGAACGAGGATGCGCATGCGGCTTGGAATGGCTTCAATCCACGCCGGAACAGTGCGCTCGCCAGCTTCGGCCCGAGCAACAACAAATGGGGTCAAGTCAACCGAGCTAGGACGCACATCAATGATGTCGTTTTCGCTCACGCGGAAGGAAGGAATGTCGACCTTCTTGCCGTTGACAATGATGTGACCGTGACGCACGAGTTGACGTGCCATGTCGCGCGACTTGGCAAAGCCCGCACGGTAGACAACGTTGTCCAAACGCGATTCGAGGATGACCAACAAGTTTTCACCGGTCTTGCCGGCTTGACGGTTGGCTTCTTCGTAGTAGCCACGGAACTGCTTCTCGAGCACACCGTAGATACGTGCAGCCTTCTGCTTCTCACGCATCTGCAACAGGTACTCAGAGTCCTTGGTGCGACCGCGACCGTGCTGGCCGGGTGGGTAAGGACGGATCTCAATGGGGCACTTGGGTGATTCACACTTCGAGCCCTTGAGGAACAACTTGGTCTTTTCGCGACGGCAACGCTTGCAGTCGGGTCCGGTATAACGAGCCATTTTTTATCTCTCCTCGGGCTTCAGACGCGTCGGCGCTTAGATGGGCGGCAGCCGTTGTGCGGGCTGGGCGTCACATCTTGAATAGCGCCGACCTCCAGGCCCGTGGCCTGCAGGGAACGGATGGCGGTCTCGCGGCCGGAGCCGGGACCCTTAACAAAAACGTCAACCTTCTTCATGCCGTGTTCCATTGCTCGGCGAGCAGCAGCTTCAGCAGCCATCTGCGCAGCGAACGGGGTTGACTTACGTGAACCCTTGAAACCAACTTGGCCAGCAGAGGCCCAAGCAATCACTGCACCGGTGGGGTCAGTGATGGACACGATCGTGTTGTTGAACGTTGACTTGATGTGAGCATGACCCACAGCCACGTTCTTCTTTTCCTTGCGGCGCACCTTCTTAGCGGCGGCGCTGCCTTTCTTGGGGGGCATTTGTCAAAATCTCCTGTAGATCGAGAGTGTTCCGTTGCGCGGATGCGCACGGCGGCTGGCTTACTTGCCGACCTTCTTCTTGCCGGCCACGGTCTTACGCGGTCCCTTACGGGTACGCGCATTCGTGTGAGTGCGTTGTCCACGCACGGGCATGCCACGACGGTGGCGGATGCCCTGGTAGCAGCCAATCTCGACCTTGCGGCGAATGTCTGCGGCGATTTCACGGCGCAGGTCACCCTCGGTCTTGAAGTTGCCTTCGAGGTAGTCGCGCAACTTCACCAAGTCGTCATCGGTGAGGTCTTTCACGCGGGTATTGACATCAATACCGGTTGCCTTCAGTGCTTCTTGGGACCGCGTGCGGCCCACACCAAAGATGTAGGTAAGAGCGATCTCTACTCGCTTGTCGCGAGGAAGATCGACACCAAGTAAACGTGCCATGTGGCAGGAACTCCTGTCATTCCAGAGGTCGTGTGCAGTAACCGTTCTCTCGCGAAGCGAAAGTCCTCGGCCTCTGACCAAGGGTGGCGTCCTGAATATTCAGGGGGCGGGTTACCGCAAGGGCGGCATTTCTTCAAAGTATGAAATTGTGGGGAAGCATCACGCAGAAGTAGATCTAGCCCTGGCGTTGCTTGTGACGGGGGTTTTCGCAAATCACCATCACGCGACCATGACGACGAATGACCTTGCACTTGTCGCAGATCGCTTTAACGCTCGGATTGACCTTCATCACTTCTCCGTTAGAGGGTTACTTGTACCGGTACACGATGCGACCTCGGTTGAGGTCGTATGGAGATAGCTCCACCACTACCCGGTCCTGCGGGAGGATTCGGATGTAGTGCTGGCGCATCTTTCCGCTGATGTGCGCAAGTACCTTGTGACCGTTGTCGAGTTCCACCCGAAACATTGCATTCGGGAGAGACTCCACGATGGTGCCCTCGATTTCGATGGCGCCCTCTTTTTTGGCCACGCAGAAAACAACCTCACGCTAGATCATTGGGTCATGAACCGTTCGAACTAATCTCACAGCACGCATCGTCACATCCCGAAAGTTAAAGGGAACTTCGAGACAGCCGCGGACAGATGGCCGTACTGGTCGTTAGACCGAACCCAAATCTTACGAGAAGGCACATTTGACGCCTGCACCGCCCCCAAGCGCCACCTGAAACGTCAGCGGCCACCGGTGCCATCCGCTCCCCAGGGCTGCCCACGCCGCCGTGCCTTCGGGCTAGGGCAGGGTCAGGATTTGTGGCCCGCTAGGCGTAATCGCGATGGTGTGTTCCCAGTGCGAGGCCCAGGATTTGTCGGCCGTAGCTACCGACCAGTCATCGTCCAAAACCACGGTTTCTGCTGAGCCCAAGGTGATCATCGGTTCAAGGGCCAGCACATTGCCCACCGACAGCTTCGGTCCTTTGCCCCTCGGTCCGTAATTGGGAACCGCTGGATCCATGTGCATCGAGGTTCCGATCCCGTGACCGGTGTACTCGCGCAAGATGCCGTACTCCCCTGCAGCCACGATGCTGCTTTCGATCGCGTGCGAAATATCTGACAGCTTCGCACCCGCGACCATGGCTGCAATTCCTGCATCCAACGATTCCTTACACACGCGTGAGAGTTCGCGGTGCTGATCAGTCACAGTTCCCACTTCAACGGTGATCGCCGCATCTCCGTGCCAACCGTCAACAATGGCACCGCAGTCGATGGACAACAAGTCACCATCGCGAAGCACTTGATCGTTGGGAATTCCGTGCACCACCACGTCATTGACGGACGTACAAATCACCGCGGGAAACGGCGGGACGCCATAGCCAAGAAAGGATGGAGTGGCACCTCTAGTGCGAATGGAATCTTCAGCAAGTGCATTCAGCTCAGCCAAACTCACACCAGGTTGAGCCGCCGCGCGCAGGAGTTCCAGAGTTTGCCCGACAACAGCTCCAGCTTTCCGCATC
>CALQPL010000028.1 GCA_943332445.1 Bifidobacterium breve | reverse complement strand
GGCAACAACGTCGGTGCGGCACCGGCGTCGAGCGCACCGCGTTCACCCGCTCGACGAGGAATCCACGCCAACCGCGCTCCGGTTTGTTGAGCCAAAGCCAAGGCTGCCGTGAATCCACCAGCGCTCAGGCTCAAGCGTTCACCCACCAGGATGACCGAACCGAACTGACGCAAGGCAGCGCCCAGATCACCAGACTCCGCGGCGGCGAGGGCTGCAGCTTCTTGGCCAGGTGCCGTGGCGACAACCGTCGCCTTGAGCTTGCTGCTTGCACGCGAAGCAAAGGGGGCAATAGTGACAACGCTTTGCGTTCCGGCACGGACAGCCTTTTGCAAACGCAAGAAGACAATCGGTGATTCATCTTCTGGTTCAAAGCCAGCGAGCAAAACGGTAGGTGCAGATTCAAGGTCCGCGTACGTCAGACCCAATCCAGTACCGGCGACCGTTGAGCCGATGAAAGCCAATTCTTCATCGGAGCTGGGGCGCGTTCTAAAGTCAATGTCGTTGGTGTTGAGCGCGACGCGAGCAAACTTCGAGTAGGCATAAGCATCTTCGCGCGTGAGTCGTCCACCGACGAGCACTCCAGCATTTCCACGAGCGGCGATCAGACCATCAGCTGCCGCAGCGATGGCTTCAGGCCAGGAGGCGGGCTGCAACTGACCCTCGGCATCGCGAACCAAAGGAGTGGTGATGCGATCGTCACTGGTGGCTGACGAGAACGCGAAGCGGCCCTTGTCACAGTTCCACTCTTCGTTGACTTCGGGTTCGTTGATCGCCAGGCGGCGCACGACCTTGCCACGACGGTGGTCTGTACGCAGTGAACAACCTGAGGCGCAGTGCTCACAGGCTGTTGGCGTGGAGACCAGGTCAAACGGACGAGCGCGGAATCGGTAAGCCGAACTGGTCAGCGCACCCACGGGGCAAATTTGAATCGTGTTGCCCGAGAAGTAAGACTCAAAAGGCTGGTTTTCGTAGATGCCGACTTGTTGGAGTGCGCCACGTTCTAGCAATTCAATGAACGGGTCGCCCGCAATCTGCTCGCTGAAGCGCGTGCAACGTGCACACAACACACAACGTTCGCGATCGAGCAGCACCTGAGCCGAAATGTTGATCGGCTTTTCGTAGGTGCGCTTAAAACCTTCAAAGCGAGATTCGGCTTGGCCGTTGCTCATTGCTTGGTTTTGCAGTGGGCATTCGCCACCCTTGTCACACACCGGACAATCCAGTGGGTGGTTAATCAAGAGCAATTCCATGACACCGTTTTGTGCCTTTTCAGCAACCGGTGAGGTTTGCTGCGTCAGGACGACCATGCCTTCGGCGACAGTGGTTGTGCACGAAGCCAAGGGCTTGCGCTGGCCTTCGACCTCAACCAAGCACTGACGACAAGCGCCCACCGGGTCCAACAGCGGGTGATCACAAAAACGGGGAATCTCGATGCCGATTTGCTCAGCAGCGCGAATGACCAAGGTGCCCTTGGGCACGCTCAGGTGCACACCGTCAATGGTGATGTTGACCAAATCAGTAGGAACGGCGACATCGGATGAAGCGCCCGTAGTCATGGTCATGCGTTTGCTCCTGCGAACAGTGCGGAGGCCTCGTAGGGGAATAGCTCCCATGCAGGCGTGTGCGTACCGGCGATGAACTCGTCACGGAAGTACTCAATGGCAGAGGTGATCGGGCTCGTCGCTCCGTCACCAAGTGCGCAAAAAGATCGACCCAAGATGTTGTCGCACAGGTCGAGCAACTTCTCAATGTCTTCTTCAGTGCCCTTGCCCTGTTCGATGCGCTCCATGATCTGCTGCAACCACCACGTGCCTTCGCGACATGGAGTGCACTTGCCACAGGACTCATGCTTGTAAAACTCAGTCCAACGCAAGACGCAACGAACCACCGATGTGGTTTGGTCAAAGATTTGCAAGGCCTTCGTGCCCAACATCGAACCAGCTTCAGCGATGCTCTCGTAGTCCAAAGGAACATCAAGGTGGGCCGCAGTCAAGATCGGCGTCGACGATCCGCCAGGCGTCCAAAACTTCAGCGTGCTGCCCTCGCGCATACCGCCAGCAAGGTCGAGGAGCTCGCGCAAGGTAATTCCCAGCGGCGCCTCAATTTGTCCAGGGTTTTTCACGTGCCCCGAGAGTGAGTACAACGTGAAACCCTTGGACTTTTCCGTGCCGAACTTGCCGAACCATTCGATGCCGTTGGCGATGATGGAAGGAACGCTGGCCACGGACTCGACGTTGTTGACCACCGTGGGGCAGGCATACAAACCAGCAACAGCTGGGAACGGCGGACGCAGACGAGGCTGACCGCGGTATCCCTCCAGCGAATCCAGCAACGCGGTTTCTTCACCACAGATGTAGGCACCGGCACCAGCATGAACAGTCAACTCAAGGTCATAACCACTGCCGTGGATGTTCTTGCCCAATTCGCCATTGGCATAGGCCTCAGCAACTGCAGCTTGCACACGACGCAAGACGTGAGGCACTTCGCCGCGGATGTAAATGAAGGCGTGGTTCGAGCGAATCGCGTACGAGCCGATGATGATGCCCTCAACCAAAACGTGCGGGTTGGCCATCATCAACGGGATGTCTTTGCACGTACCTGGCTCGGACTCGTCGGCGTTGACGACGAAGTAGTGCGGCTTGTTGTCACCCTGCGGGATAAAGCCCCACTTCATGCCGGTGGGAAATCCTGCGCCACCGCGACCGCGAAGACCTGAATCCTTGACGGTTTGAATCACATCGTCGGGCTGCATCGTGGTCAGTGCCTTGCGCGAAGCCTGGTATCCGTTGTGTCGGGTGTAGCCCGCGTAAGTGAAGGCGTCGGGTTCGTCCCAGTAAGCAGTCAGGACTGGAGTAATAGTGGCCATCAGGCGTCCGCTCCTGGGTTAGCCGGAATGGAGTCGCCACGTTCCTTGGCCAACTTCAAGCCGAGCAATGATGCTTCGCCAGCAGCCGGGCCTTCATTGACCTTGCCGTCAGCAAATCCAGCAAACAAGCGCTCGTTATCGCGCCACGATGTAATGACCGGTCCACGCGTGGACTTGACCTCGCGATTAGCGATCAAGTCATTCATCAAATCAATCGCCGAGCCGGGAGTCTGGTTGTCAAAGAACTCCCAGTCGATGGTCAGAACTGGTGCAAAGTCGCAGGCCGCCTGACACTCGATGTGTTCCAAAGTAATTTGGCCATCAGCGGTGGTCTGGTCGTTGCCCACACCGAGGTGATCCTTGAGTTGAGCGAAAATCGCGTCGCCACCCATGATCGCGCACAAGCTGTTCGTGCACACACCAACGTGGTGCTTACCCATCGCACGACGCTTGTACATCGTGTAAAACGTCACCACTCCGGTGACTTCCGCAGCGGTAATCCCCAACTCGTCGGCGCACATTTCGATGCCCTCAGGAGTGACGTAGCCCTCTTCGGATTGCACCAAGTGCAGCATCGGCAACAACGCCGACCGGGCTTGTGGGTAACGCGCCATGATTTCGCGCATTTCAGCGCGAGTTTTATCGGTCAACGCCATTAGCGGTCGACACCACCCATCACAGGATCAATACTGGCGACCGCGGCCACCACATCAGCGATTTGCGCACCTTCGCACATGGCGGCGGTGGCTTGGAGATTGGTGAAACTGGGGTCCCGGAAGTGAACTCGGTACGGACGAGTGCCGCCATCACTCACGAGGTGAACACCCAGCTCGCCACGCGGAGATTCAACGGCAGAGTAAGCCTGGCCAGCCGGAACCTTGAAGCCTTCGGTCACCAGCTTGAAGTGGTGGATCAAGGCCTCCATGGACGTTCCCATGATTTGGCGAATGTGTTCAAAACTGTTGCCCGTTCCATCGGCACCGTGTGCCAGTTGTGCAGGCCAGGCGATCTTCTTGTCTTCGATCATGACCGGACCGGGCTTGAGGCGATCCAAACACTGAGCAATGATCTTCATCGACTCGCCCATTTCAGCAATACGAATCAAGAATCGACCATAAGCATCGGCGCTGGTTTGAACCGGCACATCAAACTCATAGTTTTCGTAACCGCAGTAGGGCTGCGACTTACGCAGGTCGTGTGGCAAACCGGTCGACCGCAAAATCGGACCAGTAATTCCCAGCGCCATGCAACCGGCAAGGTCCAAAGTGCCGACACCGACGGTGCGGCCCTTCCAAATCGTGTTATCAACCAGCAGGTCAGCGGTGTCCTTTAGGCGACCAGGCAAAATCTTGAGCAGTTCGCGCACTTTTTGCTCGGCACCTTCGGGCAGGTCCTGAGCCAGTCCGCCCGGGCGAATGTACGCGTGGTTCATGCGCAGTCCCGTGATCATCTCGAACACATCAAGGACAAGTTCGCGCTCACGGAAACCAAAGGTCATGGCCGTCAGAGCCCCGAGCTCCATGCCACCAGTGGCCAAACACACCAAGTGCGAAGAAATGCGGTTGAGTTCCATCATCATCACGCGGATGACATTGGCGCGCTCAGGAATTTGATCAGTGATTCCGAGCAACTTCTCCACACCCAGGCAGTACGCGGTCTCATTGAAGAAGGGTGAGAGGTAGTCCATACGCGTGACAAAGGTGACGCCTTGAGTCCAGGTGCGGAACTCCATGTTCTTTTCAATACCGGTGTGCAAGTAGCCGATTCCACAGCGCGCCTCGGTGACGGTTTCGCCATCGAGTTCGAGGATCAAACGCAGCACCCCGTGAGTGGACGGGTGTTGCGGGCCCATGTTGACGATGATGCGCTCTTGGGCTGGGGTGCTGGACAAGTCATGCAACAACTCATCCCAGTCATTGCCTTGAACGGTAAAGACTTTGCCTTCGGTGGTCTCGCGCTCATCGGCCACGCGAGGATCACTGTCATTAAAGGTTGTCATTTGTTGTACGACCTCCGCTGGTCTGGCGGATCGATTTGTGCGCCCTTGAATTCCACCGGAATGCCACCGAGCGGATAGTCCTTGCGCTGCGGGTGACCCATCCAGTCATCGGGCATTTGAATGCGCGTTAAGTGCGGGTGACCCGAAAAGATGATTCCAAAGAAGTCGTATGTTTCGCGCTCGTGCCAGTCATTGGTCGGGTACACCGAAATCAACGATGGGATGACCGGATCGGCATCAGGTGCAGTGACTTCAAGGAACACACGACGGTTGTGCGTGATCGAAAGCAACGGGTAGTGCGCGTGGAGTTCGGCACCGACTTGTTCGGGGAAGTGCACACCGCTGACACCCAGGCACATCTCAAAGCGCAAGGCCGCGTCGTCGCGCAGAGCTTGGGCCACTTCAACCAGGTGTTCACGCTTGACCTGAATGGTCATTTGATCGCGATCAATCACGATGCCGGTGATGGCCTGCGCGTGATTGGGCACAGCAGCTTCGATCGCATCGGCGATGGAGTCAAAAGCGCCACCAAAAGGGCGATCAGCTGCCGCTATGGGTTCGGACTTGACGACCAAGCCGCCGTAGCCGGAGGTGTCGCCGTTCATGACAGCAGACCCTTCATGGCGGACGTGGGCTCAGCCAACAGCGCTGAACGTTCGAGTGCGAGATCCTCGCGAACCTTTTGCACACCCAACTTTTCGACGGCAATCTTTTCGTGCAACTTCAAGATGGCGTCCATCAACATTTCCGGACGAGGTGGGCAGCCAGGCAAGTACATGTCCACTGGCACAACGTGGTCCACACCTTGCACGATCGCGTAGTTGTTGAACATGCCGCCACTACTGGCACACACACCCATCGCCAAGACCCACTTGGGTTCAGCCATTTGGTCATAGATCGTGCGCAAAACCGGGGCCATCTTTTGGCTGACGCGACCGGCGACGATCATCAAGTCAGCCTGACGTGGCGAAGCGCGGAAGACCTCCATGCCAAAACGAGCAAGGTCGTAACGACCAGCACCCGTGGTCATCATTTCGATGGCACAACAGGCCAATCCGAAGGTGGCCGGCCAGAGGGAGTTCTTGCGCATGTAGCCCGCAAGTCCTTCTACCGTGGTGAGGAGGACTCCGCTGGGGAGTTTTTCTTCAAGACCCATGAGTTAGTCCCACTCCAATCCACCACGACGCCATACATACACGTAGGCGACGAAAACGGTGAGGATGAACAAGATCATCTCGATCAAACCAAACAGGCCGAGCTTGTCAAAAGCCACGGCCCACGGGTACAAGAAGACGATTTCGATGTCAAAAATAATGAACAGCATCGCGGTCAAGAAATACTTGATCGGGATCTTTCCGGCTGCCTTGCGCTCGGTGGGGTCAATGCCACATTCGTAGGCGTCCAGGAGTGCGCGGTTGTAACGCGAAGGTCCAGCAATCGCACCAGAAACGATGGAAAAGAGTGCAAAACCAGCACCAATGGCGGCGAGCACCAAAATGGGCGTATAGACGTTCACGTCAGGCGCATCCTCTCGGACATCGAATGGATCAAGTGCGGTGAACCTAGGCTCAACAAGCAGCCCAAAACCCCATATTTACGCTTGCCCATCCTAGAACTTGTGGTGTGCGTGCTCATGCCGTGGGTGCCATCCGCGACATGGTGTTCACCACATGGTCATAGAAGTCCCCACCGCGTGGATCGGTCAGGTTGGCCAGCATTTTCAGGGTCAAGGTCATCGCGCGTGGGTGAGGCAAACCGTGCTTGGTCGCCAACCGCATGATCTCGGGGTTACCGATCGCCTTCACGAACCAGCGACCCAAGGTGTAGTAACCACCCAGAGACTGCTTAAGGGCTTTGGGATAGCCGGCCAAAGCCAATTCGGCTTGAGCAAAAGTCGGGCGTGACTTGGCTTGAACGATGACTTCAGCAGCCAGTGCGCCTGATTCCATCGCATAGGCGATGCCTTCGCCGTTGAACGGATTGACCATGCCGCCAGCATCGCCGACCAGCAACAATCCACGGGTGTAGTGCGGTGTGCGGTTAAAGCCCATCGGTAAGGCCGCTCCACGAATGGGCTCGGTACGGTTTTCTTCGCGGAAGCCCCACTCTTCAGGTGTTTGTTCGAGCCATCGCACCAGGAGGTCCTTGTAATCAACATTGCCGAAAGCCGAACTGGTGTTCAAGATTCCCAAGCCGACGTTGACCGTGCCGTCCCCTACCCCAAAAATCCATCCATAACCGGGCAGCAACTTGTCGCCGTCCCATAGCTCAAGCCAGGATTCCAGCCAGTCATCGTTGGTGCGTGGACTCGTGTAATACGTGCGAACAGCCACACCCATCGGGCGGTCATCGCGCTTTTGCAGGCCCATTGCCAGGCTCAACCGCGTGGAGTTGCCATCGGCCGCGACCACCAGTGGGGCGTGATATTCCTGCTCAGGTCCCGATGTTCCATCAGCGTTTTTGAGTTTGGCCCGCACTCCCGTGATACGTCCCGTGCGCTCGTCAACGATGGGGCCTTGCACGTTGGCGCCTTGCACCAAGTGGGCTCCCGCCTTGACCGCGTGCTCGGCTAGTGCCTGGTCAAAGTCCTTGCGCGTGCGAACCAACCCAAAGTCTGGGTAGGTCGACAGTTGCGGCCACGGAATCTCGATGGTGTGACCGCCGCCCACAATGCGCAGTCCCTTGTTGCGAATCCAGCCGTTTTCTTCAGAGATATCTAGGCCTAAGTCAATGAGCTGCTTGACCGCGCGCGGGGTCAAGCCATCGCCACAGACCTTTTCCCGAGGAAATTCGGTCTTCTCGAGCAACAGCACATCAAGGCCGGCTTGAGCCAAGTAATAGGCGGTGGTGGAGCCAGCAGGCCCAGCGCCAACGACGATGACGTCAGCGCTCGAAGGTGCCAACTCTTGACTCACAACGCCCCAATCAACTCAGCGATTTGTTGCGTACTTTGTGCGCTTGTGAAAACTTTCACTAAGTACGTGTGAAGCATACGCCCGCCAGCAAATGCAGTGCTCGTGGAGTCTTACTCCGGAGCGCTTGCTCGATGCAGGGCCACAATCCCGCCCGAGAGGTTGCGAAAGGCCGTGCGCTCCCAGCCCGCAGCGCTGATGCGAGCAGCTAATTCGCGTTGATTCGGCCAGGCTCTGATCGATTCGGCCAAGTACACATATGCATCAGGATTACTCGACATCTTGGTGGCAATACTGGGTAGGGCCTTCATCAAGTACTCGGTGTAAACCGTGCGAAAGGCCTTTTGCGTCGGGTGCGAGAACTCACACACCACCAGTCGGCCACCGGGCTTGCAGACCCGGAGCATCTCGCGCAGCCCGGCATCAGGATCGACGATGTTGCGCAGTCCAAAGGAAATCGTGACGGCATCAAAACTGTGATCCGCAAACGGCAACTGCGTGGCATCGCCCGCGACGAAGTTCAACTCGGGTCGAGCTGCTCGACCGGCGCGCAACATTCCGAGGGAAAAGTCGCACGCAATAACGTCCGCGCCGGTTGCGGCCAGCGATTGCGTACTCGCGCCCGTTCCAGCAGCCAGATCGAGGACGTGCTCGCCTGCGCGCGGATCCACCGCGGCCAGCACCGCCTTGCGCCACAAGCGATCCTGGCCCATCGACAGCACGGTGTTGGTCACGTCGTAGCGCTGAGCCACATCATCAAACATGGCAGCGACTTCGTCGGGTGCCTTATCAAGTCCGGCGCGGATGGGCTCGGTCATTGGCCACCTCGTCGATGAACAAACGTGCCGCCCAGCACCGTGGCCACACATTCCCCCGCGCCATGATCAATCAACGCTGCAAAGGGATCACCAGCTGTGGGGACATCAAACACCGCTAGGTCACCCAGCGCTCCCACCGCCAACACACCGACCTGATCGGCTCGGCCACCCGAAAGTTCGCGACCATCCAGACCCAGACAAAAAGCACCACCAAGAGTGATGGCCTGCCAGATCCGCGCATTCAGGTCAGGGAGGTCATAGCCCTGGGAGAGGGCGAGGTCACGCGCCG
>CALQPL010000027.1 GCA_943332445.1 Bifidobacterium breve | reverse complement strand
ATTGCGGTGACGTTGAGTTCTGCTGGTGTGTGCCGCACGGTGAAAACTGCTGAAGGCCCAGCCCAGGGCGCGCGCGTGATTAGCCCGGGCCACTAGTCAGTCAGTTGTGGGTCAGCTTCTAGACCCGACAATCCGTTCCATGACAGGTTCACCAAGTGGGCGACGACTTCTTCTTTACTCGGCTCTCGCACATCGAGCCACCACTGTCCGGTGAGCGCGACCATGCCTACGAGCATCTGCGAATACATCGGGGCGTATCGGGTATCAAAGCCGCGCATGCGGAACTGCTCGAACAACAGGTGTTCTACTTGCGATGCCACATCGCTGATCAAACTAGAAAACGTTCCGGTGGATGTGGCCACGGGTGAATCGCGCACCAAGATGCGAAAACCATCGGAGTTTTGCTCCACGTAACCCAGCAGGGCGAAGGCGACTCGTTCAAGAACTTCTCGCGGGTGACCGACCGTCAGGGACCCCTTGATGGCTTCAAGAAGTTTTTGAACTTCACGGTCAACGACGACCGCGTAGAGGCCCTCTTTGCCACCGAAGTGTTCGTAGACCACAGGCTTGGAAACCCCGGCCTTGGTAGCGATCTCCTCAACCGAGGTGGCATCAAATCCGCGCTCGGCGAACAGGGATCGACCAATGTCCAAGAGCTGTTCACGTCGCTCGTTCCCGCTCATGCGGGTTCGTGGCCGTGACGACGGCTGGACGGTCTCGGACTGGTTACTCACGTGCCCATCATGCCCAATGTCACTGCGCGAGGTGCAGCGTTCTAGGCTTGGCGTCATTCAGGCGTGGTTTCCGCGCCAATCCCGGATCGTCTAGCTGGCAGGACGCCGGCCTTTGGTGCCGAGAACCGAGGTTCGAATCCTCGTCCGGGAGCTCCTGTCCGTGGCGTATTTCTCGCTAAGGTTGAGCGCGTGAGCCAGACCCGACCCGCTGCCATCGTCATCCTCGCTGCTGGCGAGGGAACGCGGATGCGTTCGAAAACCCCCAAGGTGTTGCACGCACTAGCGGGACGCACTCTTCTTGGCCACGTGGTGCATGTCTCGCGCACCTTGCACCCTGACCGCATCGTCGCTGTTGTGGGTCACGGACGCGACCAGGTGATCTCCCATCTAGCGGAGATTGATCCTGATGTCGCCACGGTTGTTCAAGCTGAGCAAAACGGAACCGGCCACGCTGTTCGCATCGCCTTGGAAGCACTTGAAGGCATCGAAGGCACGGTCGTGGTCTTGTCCGGGGATAGCCCGCTGATGACCACCGAGACGTTGATGGCATTGGTGCAATCACATGAAGGTGAACTCAATAGCGCCACAGTTTTGACGGCAACACTGAAAGACCCCACCGGCTATGGGCGAGTGATTCGATCCTTTGATGGCACAGTCGAGGCAATCGTTGAACAAAGCGATGCTGATGATGACCAACGCGCTGTTCGCGAAGTCAATTCCGGGATGTACGCCTTTGCTCTCGGACCCTTGCGCGAGGCGCTCAACAAGATCAGCACTGACAATGCACAGGGCGAGGAGTACCTCACCGACGTTGTGGCCTTAATGCGCTCTGCTTCATTGCGTGTGTCAGCCGTATCCGCGGCCCACCCTGACGAAATCCTTGGAATTAATGACCGAGCCCAACTAGCGCATGCTGGCCACGTGGTGCGCGACCGTCGAACCCGTGAACTGATGCTTTCTGGTGTGACGATTATTGATCCGGCTACGACGTGGGTTGATGTCAATGTGGATGTCGCACCCGAGGCGGTCTTGCTGCCTGAGACGCACCTCGTCGGCGCCACATCCATCGCTAGTGGTGCGGTCATCGGTCCGCGAGTGACGTTAGTCGATACCGAAGTCGGTGAAAACGCACAGGTCCGGGATGCCACGTGCGAGCTCGCGGTGATTGGCCCTGACGCAACCGTCGGCCCGTACACCTACTTACGGCCGGGAACCACCCTGGAACGCGGTGCAAAGGCCGGTGGGTTTGTTGAGATCAAGAACTCTCGAGTAGGTGAGGGCTCCAAGGTGCCGCACCTTTCCTACGTTGGTGATGCCGAGATCGGTGCCGATACCAACATCGGAGCGGCCACAGTCTTTGTCAACTTTGATGGCGAAAACAAGCACCGCACGGTGATCGGTGATTCGGTGCGCATCGGCAGCGACACGATGTTGGTCGCGCCGGTCACTATTGGCGATGGCGCGTACACCGCAGCAGGATCGGTGATCACCGAGGATGTTCCCCCCGGTGCGATGGCTGTTGCGCGCGCGCGGCAAAAGATCATCAATGGCTGGGTCCAGCGAAAGCGCCCTGGTAGTTCGTCAGCACGCGCCGCTGATGCAGCACAGGGTTCAGCCTCGGCTCAGACCCCCGACGAGTAACAATCTTTGTCATAGCGCGGATCTAGGCGACCCACTTCCGCTACCGTGCGAGCACAACGGCAGGATGGAGTCCTGCACCTGATCACACGACCGAGAGGCTTGAAGTGACCGGCATTAAGACCACGGGCCATAAGAAGCTCATGCTCTTCACGGGCCGCGCCCACCCAGCACTAGCTGAAGCAGTTGCCGAGCAACTGGGTGTGGAAATTGTGCCCACCAGTGCCTATGACTTCGCCAATGGCGAGATCTTCGTGCGCTTTGAGGAATCGGTTCGTGGTTGCGATGCGTTCGTCCTGCAAAGTCACACTGAGCCCGTCAACAAGTGGATCATGGAGCAGTTGCTCATGATTGATGCGCTGAAGCGCGCTTCTGCCAAGCGCATCACGGTCATTGTTCCGTTCTATGCCTACGCTCGCCAAGACAAGAAGCACCGTGGCCGCGAACCGATCAGCGCACGCTTGATGGCTGACTTGTTTAAGACTGCTGGCGCAGACCGCTTGATGTCCGTCGACCTGCACACGTCGCAAATCCAAGGTTTCTTTGATGGTCCGGTGGACCACCTGTTCGCTTTGCCGCTTTTGGCCGGTCACGTCGAGGAAAAATACGATCGAAGCAACATCACGGTGGTTTCCCCTGATGCAGGCCGTGTGCGCGTTGCCGAGCGCTGGACTGACATCTTGGATGCGCCGTTGGCCATCATTCACAAGCGCCGCGACCCCGACATTCCTAACGAAGCCAAAGTCTTGGAAGTCGTCGGTGATGTCAAGGGCCGCGTCTGCGTCATCGTGGACGACATGATTGACACTGCCGGAACGATCACCAAGGCTGCGGACGCATTGTTCGAAAATGGCGCCATTGAAGTCATCGCGACTTCTACTCATGGAGTCTTGTCCGGCCCAGCCGTTGAGCGCTTGACCAATAGCCGGATCTCGGAAGTCGTGATCACCGACACCTTGCCCATTCCGCCGGAGCACACTTTTGACAAGCTCACCGTGCTGTCGATTGCGCCCTTGCTCGCGCGCGCCATCCATGAGGTCTTTGACGAAGGCTCCGTGACAAGCCTGTTTGACGGGCACTCGTAATTCCCCTGCCTAGACCCGAGGAAATCGTCGGATTTGACCTCGCGTAAGGTGTGTTCACCGCAGACGTGGAAAGTGCTTTCCACCACGTCACCATGATTTGAGGAGTAGTCAGTGTCCGAGGTCCGCATCGATGCGCAGCCGCGTGATGAGTTCGGTAAGGGTGCAGCCCGCCGAATCCGCCGTGACGGCAATATTCCTGCGGTCATTTATGGCCACGGCACCGACCCCATCCACATCACTTTGCCTGGTCGCGACCTCACACGCGCGCTGAAGCAACAGAACGTGTTGATCCAGTTGCAGCTCAGCGATGGCAAGACGCAGCTGACGTTGCCGAAGTCCATTCAGCGCGACCCACTTCGTCAGATCATTGAGCACGTTGACCTCGTGGTGATTAACGCCAACGAAAAGGTCATCGTTGAAGTTCCCGTTATCACCGTGGGCTCTGCTGAGCCTGGCAGTTTGGTTGAGCACGCTGACAACCTCACGGTCCTCGCACTTGCTACCAACATCCCGACCTCGATTGAAGTCGACATTGCTGGTCTGCCTATTGGTTCCACGATTCACGCTTCCGATGTGAAGCTGCCTGAGGGCGTTGAGCTTGCCGCCGATGGCGATGTTTCCGTGGTTCACATTGTGGCTCCTCAAACTGAGGAAGCTGCCGCACCGGCCGCTGACGCTGCAGCCGACGCCGCACCTGCTGAGGCGTAACCACCGCTTTCTTGTGTGCTCAGTTTTGCCACAACACCATTGAGGTGAGTTATGACGACTTGGTTAGTTGTCGGACTAGGTAATCCTGGTGAAACCTACGCATCTACCCGTCACAATGCTGGCTTTCTCGTCGTTGATGAATTGGCCCGACGCACCGGTTCGAAGTGGAAAGTGCACAAGTCCCGAAGCGATGTAGCTGAAATCCGCCTGGCAGATCAGCGCACGGTGATCGCGAAGCCCAAATCGTTTATGAATGAGTCGGGCGGTCCTGTGGCGGGCCTGCGGGACTATTACAAGGCCGAGATTGAAAACATCATCGTCATCCACGACGAACTCGATATCGATTTCGGCGCCTTGCGACTGAAGTTGGGCGGCGGTGACAACGGGCACAATGGTTTGAAGTCGATTCGCCAGTCCATCGGTTCCGGGGAATTTCTGCGAGTGCGCTTTGGAATCGGCCGACCACCAGGCCGGATGGATCCAGCAGCATTTGTTTTGAAGCCGTTTGCATCCGCAGAGCGCAAGGAACTCGAGTTCCTCGTGGACCGCGCCGCCGACTCGGTGGAATCTCTGATCCGCGATGGTTTAGAAAGTGCACAAAATACTTTTCACACCGACGTGGCCAAGTAGGCGATTACTACAATGGCGAGTGTGGAATCCGATGTTCAATTTGCTCGGGCGTTAGCCACCGAAATCGGCGATGCACTCTTGGCTGTTCGCGATGAACTTTTTGCTCGTTATGAAGGGCAAGAGATCAAAGACCGCGGCGATGCTTTGGCTCAAGCCATCATCGATCGCCAGATGCGAGCACGGCGACCGCTTGATGCGGTGTTGTCGGAGGAAGCAGTTGATGATCTCGCCCGCTTGACCGCTGATCGAGTCTGGATTGTTGATCCTCTGGACGGCACGCGCGAGTTTGCTCGTCAAGGGCGCATCGACTGGGGTGTGCACATCGCGTTGTGGGATGCGAACCAAGGAGCGCTCACGGCTGCCGCCGTCGCTTTGCCAGCTCAGGGTGTGCTTTTTGCTACCGATGATCAGGTCAACCGTGCACCCCAATCGAGTCAGGTCGTGCGCGTGGTGGCAAGCCAGAGCCGCACGCCAGAAATCTTGCAGGCTGTCGGGGAAGCGATGCCTATTGAAATCGTCTTGTGGGGTTCAGCCGGTGCGAAAGCGGCGCGAGTTATCACCGGTGATGTCGATGCCTACATTCATGATTCGGAATTGAACGAGTGGGATTCCGCTGCACCAATCGCGGTCGCTCTGGCCAACGGTTTGCATGTCAGTCGCCTTGACGGCTCGGCATTCACCTTCAATCAACGAGTCCCGGTCACTGGTGGCATCTTGATGTGCCGACCAGAACTTGCTGATGCGCTCTTGGCCGCGGTGAACTCGTAGTCATCATGAAAATTCGCGGGCTCCTGACAGCACTTGATCCAGTCTTAGCGAGCCGAGGGATCATCCCTGACGCTGATGCGGTTAATGGCGGCGAAGTAGTTGGCCCGGATGCTATTCGACCTTTCGTGGTGGCCCAATTAGCGGGAACGGCAGGTTCAGGGCGAACAGTTTTGGCCATCGTCGCGACCACGCGCGAGGCCCAGGACTTGACGCAATCATTGCGCGGCCTATTGCCGGCTGAATCCGTTGTCGAATTTCCCTCTTGGGAGACATTGCCCCATGAACGTTTGTCTCCCCGTGCGGACACGGTGGGCCAACGCCTTGCAGTGTTGCGTCGCTTGCGTCACCCCGATGAATCTGACGGCCCGATTCGCGTGGTTGTTGCTCCCGTGCGTTCGGTACTGCAACCCATCGTTGCCGGTTTAGGTGACTTGGAACCAGTTGCCTGGAACGTGGGGGACGAAATCAATGTTGAGGATGTTCTCAATAAGCTCGTTATGGCCGGTTACGTACGCAGCGAACTGGTTGAACGTCGTGGAGAGTTTGCCGTACGTGGTGGCATTCTCGATGTCTTCCCACCGACGGTGGATCACCCATTACGCACCGAACTGTGGGGTGACACCGTTGAAGAGATCCGTAGCTTTGCGGTTGCGGATCAACGAAGTCGAGCCGTTGCTCCCGAAGAGAGCCTGTGGGCTCCGGTATGTAGAGAACTGGTTTTGACTGATCAGGTGCGAGAGCGCGCGGGTGCATTGCGCGACACGCATCCGCAGTTGAGTGACATTTGCACCAAACTCGAAGCCGGGATTGCTGTTGAAGGCATGGAAGCCTTAGCACCGGTATTGGTTGACTCGATGGAGTCTCTGTTCGATCAGTTCAGTGAAGATTCGGTCGTGGTGGTGTGCGACCCCGAGCGTGTGAGGACGAGAGCGCACGACCTCCTGACCACCAGCGAGGAATTTCTCAAGGCGTCGTGGTTGATTGCCGCCGATGGTGGCGAGTTGCCGATGGAATTCGAAGGCTCACAGTTCTACACGTGGGATGAAGCCAGAGATTTAGCCGGAGATCGCACCTGGTGGTCAACATCTGGTTTTGGTTTTGATGCTGAACTCCAAGAAGACAGTGATGTGCATCGAGTGGACTCTGGTGTAGAGCTGGGTGCGCGCTATCGCAAGAACACTGACGAGTTATTGGCCGACCTGCGTGCACACCTTGACCTGAACTGGGCCGTGGTGGTGTTGACCGAGGGCCATGGTTCAGCGGAGCGGATGTGCGAGGTCCTCAATGGAGCCGACATTGCCGCGCGATTGGTTGACGAATTAGATGCTGCCCCTGAGCCGAATCTGGTCACCGTGACAACAGCCAATCTTGAGGCTGGCTTTTTGGCCCCGAGTGCCAAGCTGATGGTGGTTACTCAAGCCGATATTTCGGGCGAGCGAGTGGCAACCAAGGACATGCAGCGCATGCCCTCGCGTCGACGTGGTGGCATTGATGCCTTGGCACTGACTCCAGGTGACTTTGTTGTGCATGAACAGCACGGCGTAGGTCGCTATGTCGAGATGGTGAGCCGAGAAGTTCAAGGTTCGATGCGTGAGTACCTCGTGGTGGAGTATGCGCCCAGTAAGCGTGGTGGACCGGCGGATCGTTTGTTTGTCCCCACCGACCAACTCGATCAGGTGACTCGGTATTCGGGTGGTGAAGCTCCCGCACTGTCGCGCATGGGCGGAGCGGACTGGGTCAAGACCAAGGGAAGAGCCCGTAAGGCGGTCAAAGAGATCGCCGCTGGGCTGATTCGACTGTATTCGGCACGGATGGCAGCGCCAGGTTTCGCCTTTAGTCCCGATACGCCCTGGCAGCGCGAACTCGAAGACGCCTTCCCCTACAACGAGACGATCGACCAACTTGCCTCGATTGATGAGGTGAAAGCGGACATGGAACGTCCCGTTCCCATGGATCGATTGATTTGTGGTGATGTGGGCTACGGCAAGACCGAAATTGCGGTGCGCGCAGCATTCAAAGCGGTCCAAGATGGAAAGCAAGTTGCTGTCATCGTTCCCACGACGTTGCTCTCGCAGCAACACTTCGTCACGTTCAGTGATCGGTACGCCAACTTCCCCGTGAAGGTTGCTGGCTTATCGCGGTTTCAAACCGAACGCGAAGCTCGAGCCGTGATCGCGGGACTGGCTGACGGCACGGTCGACGTAGTTATTGGGACACACCGTTTGTTCTCAGCGGAAATTTCCTTCAAAGACTTAGGGCTCGTGATCGTTGACGAGGAACAGCGCTTTGGTGTGGAGCACAAGGAACACCTCAAGCAGATGCGCGCCGACGTTGATGTACTCGCCATGTCAGCCACCCCGATTCCGCGCACCTTGGAAATGGCCGTTACCGGCATTCGCGAGATGTCCACCATCCAAACTCCGCCTGAAGAACGTCATCCGGTATTGACCTATGTCGGTCCGTATGAGGATCGACAGGTCGCGGCGGCGATTCGCCGAGAACTCCTGCGCGAAGGCCAGGTTTTCTACCTTCATAACCGAGTTGAATCCATTGATGCAGCCGCGCTTCGTCTGCGTGAGCTGGTTCCCGAAGCCCGCATTGCCATTGCACACGGTCAAATGAGCGAAGCCGCCCTCGAGCAGGTGATCGTTGATTTCTGGGAGCGCGCCTTTGACGTTCTGGTCTGCACCACGATCGTGGAAAATGGCCTAGACATCGCCAATGCCAACACACTGATCGTCGAACGAGCAGATCGCTTGGGCTTATCCCAACTGCATCAATTGCGTGGCCGAGTAGGTCGTGGTCGCGAACGGGCATATGCCTACTTCCTCTACCCCCATGACATTCCCTTAACTGAGACCGCGCACGATCGTTTGACCACGATCGCTCAGCATTCCGAACTTGGCGGCGGCATGGCCGTGGCGATGAAGGACTTGGAAATTCGCGGTGCCGGTAACTTGCTAGGTGGTGAGCAGTCCGGTCACATTGCCGGTGTGGGCTTTGATTTGTATGTGCGCATGGTCGGTGAAGCCGTGGCTGAGTTCCGCGCGGGCGATGGCGCGTCAGTTGACCCTCCACCCGTGCGCATTGAGCTTCCCGTTGATGCGCGTATTCCGCAGGACTACATCGCTGAAGAGCGGCTTCGATTGCAGGTCTACAAGCAAATCGCAGCCATCACCAATGACGAACAAGCTGCGTCAGTTCACACGGAGTTGCTGGACCGTTATGGCAATTTGCCTGATCAGGTAGATCGCCTGTTGCACGTTGCGCAGTTGAGGCAGGTGGCAGCTCGGGTAGGTGTCCAAGAGATCCAGCTCACGGGCGGAACCATCCGATTTTCGCCCGTGGATCTCCCCGATTCACGACGTCTGAAACTTGAGCGGTTTTACCCCGGGACTCTGGTCAAACCAGCGACGTCCCT
>CALQPL010000026.1 GCA_943332445.1 Bifidobacterium breve | reverse complement strand
GGTTGACAGAGACCAGGAATTCGTGATCGATGTTTTCTTGCCATTGGCCGGCTTCGATCAGTGCACTTTCCAAAATCTCGCGTCCAAGCGGAATGATCAAGCCGGTTTCTTCGGCAAGGGAAATAAAGTGCGCCGGTGACAGCACTCCCTTGGTCGGGTGATTCCAACGCGCAAGTGCCTCAATGCCGATGATCGTGTTGTCCGACAGGTCCTTCCAGGGCTGGAAGTGCACAACGAACTCGTTACGAGCGATTCCCCGGCGCATGTCGGCCGTCAACTGCATCTTGGAGACAGCGAACTCGTGCATCTCGGGCTGGAAGATGGCGTAGCGGTTCTTTCCGCTTCCCTTGGCGTCGTAGAGCGCGAGGTCGGCGTTGCGCATGACATCTTCGATGTCCTTGGTTGCGCTGGATCCGTAGGCCACACCCACACTGGCGCCCACCAGGAGCTCGGAGCCACCAATGCGAATGGGTTGAGCCAGTGCCTCAACGACACGTGCGGCCACCAGTTCCACCTCGCGCGGGTCATCGACTTCTTCCAAGAGAACAGCGAATTCATCGCCGCCCAAACGCGCGGGGATGTCATTAGAACGCAGTGTGGAACGCAGTCGGCGAGCAACGGTGCGCAACAGCGAGTCACCCACCGCGTGGCCCAGACTGTCGTTGACGTTCTTGAAGTCGTCAAGGTCAATAAACATCACTGCGAATTCCTTGCCATTACGGCGGCTGTGCGTAATGGCTTGGCGCAGGCGTTCCTGCAGCAGCGTGCGGTTCGCGAGCCCGGTGAGCGCATCGTGGAATGCCTGGTGCTTGAGCTGTTGTTCGAGTTCGTGACGACGGGTGTAGTCGTGACACGAGACGGTAAATCCGGTGCCGGTTTCATCCTCGTAGCGCGTTGCGGTCATTTCCACAAAGCGTTCTTCGTTGGTATCGGTGACCAAGCGCACCTCAGTGCGCGAGCTGCGTGTGGACTCAGAGTTGGTGAGCGCTCGTTCAACGAGTGCTTGATCCTCGGTGTGGACGAGGTCCATCCAGCTGGTGCCGGTCAAGGAGTGAGCGGTGGGACCGATCAGCCGTGCCACGGCTGGCGTGACGTAGGTGATGCGTAGATCCGAATCCAGGACGGCGATGACGTCGGATGCGTCGTGGAGCAGGCGCTGGAGGCGTTCGGAACTCTCGTTTTCCGCAGCGAGTTCGGCATGACGCACTCGATCAAGGGCATGTGCGACGTTGTCCGCCAACTGCACCAGCGTCGTGCGCGCGGAACGTGAGGGCGCGCGTGATGAAGAGATAGCGAACTGTGAGACCTCGGCAACGGTTGTGGCCAAAGAAATCACACCGAAGAATGCGTCGTCGTTTACACCCAGTGATACGGGCAGCGGATCGGTTGGTGGAACAGCACGCATGGCCCGAGCCTCGTCGTCAGCGATGGCCAGCTCATGTGCATCATCGCTTGAGGACTGTTGCACCAACCATGCGTCGGTGACTTCTCCTTGCAGGATTTCAGCGACGGCCTCGCGCGCAACTTGGTGAATCTGTTCGGTAGTCAGAGCTTGAACGAGGTGGTTACCCGCAGCGTTGAGGGTGCGCACACGTGAGGTGGACTGATTGAGACTGTGACCGAGGAATCCCAAGCGCAGGATCACAGTGGCAAAGACGATGAATGTGCCAAGGAACAAGCCGCGGTAGTCCGTGGGTCGCCCCATCAACGTGTCAGAGACCACCACGCTCAGCGGTGCAAACCCAGCCAGGACGGTCAGGAGCGCAAAGCGCCACCAAGGAGTGGGCTGATTGGGGGCAGCAGAGATGCTGGTCGATGCCATCGAGGGGTGGAGGGCCGCCATTCCCAGCAGGATGAAGAAGGGCATCCGAATCACGACACTAAATCCGCCACCCCAGGTTTGGCCATCAGCCAAGACGAGCGCGCTCTGGAAGATATTGCCAATCACTAACGTGCTCAGGGCAGCAACGACTAGGCGCATCGATGTGTTCTTGGTTCCACTACTGGCAAACCACAATTGCGCAGAACAGCCAACTGTTGCCAGAGCGATCAGTGGGTAGATGGTGATGAGCGCTGTCACTCCACCATCAAGATCAATGTTGGATCCCAGCGGACGAAGGATCAAACCCCAACTAGCCACACCAAGCGCGGTGACGATGATGAGTGTGTCGAGAGCTTCGGCTGGGTCTTCGCGGAAACGTCGTCGTCCCAACAAAAGGAGCGCTCCAGCGCCGAGGCACATGTAACCAGCGATGTGAAAGAGGTTAGGAAAACCGGTAGTGCCGTTGGCGTAAACGGGAGCTGAACCAAAAACCCACAGCAAGGCAGCAATCGAGTGGAAGACCATTCCACCGAACATCAACCCCCACGCGCCCGGGTGTGATGGCTTGTGGCGAGCGATGCCGGCCGGGATGGCAATCAGTGATGCCAACGTGACGACGGTAGGGAATATGTAGGCGACTGGCTTACCCAAGAAGACCAAGTAGAGGGCCATCGAAACCAGGCCAAAGATCCCAAGATTTCGGGCTCGAAAGCGCAACATCTGGTCTCCTTCCTGGTGAGGGCTAGCGAGGACTACAGCGGTGCATGGGAGTTATCGGCCAAATGGGGGAAAACCTTGACCCTGAGTTCCGTGGGCCTGACAGGCCTAGAACGACCCCAGAAACCGGGCAAATAGGCCAACCCGGTGGGCGCAGGGCACCGGTGGCGGTTAGCGTTGCCACATGTGGAAATTCCTGGTCTCTCCCCGAGCCCTCGTTCTCCACGCGGTGCTCGTGGTCGTGGCTATTAGCTTCACGGCGCTGGCCATCTGGCAGTGGGATCGAGCCCACTCTCGCGTCGTTGATCCGCGCACCTTGTCTCAAATCTCCATCGACCAGGCCAGCCCAGTGGGTACCGCCACTTTGCCCGCATCGTCTGTCGGCCGAGAGGTCAATGCAGTGGGTACCTATGACGGCGAAAAGACGTACGTGATTTTGCAGCCCAGTAAGGGCGGTTCCGTTGAGTGGTCAATGACACCATTGCGTCTTGATGATGGGACCTTCATTCCCGTGGTGCATGGACGCATTCTTAATCCCACTCCTGGTGAAGACGTGACCTTGGCCGGCGGCCGCGTCGGAGTGACCGGTCGCCTGCAGGCATCGCAGGATTTGGGACTGGAAGTCAACACCAGTGATGTCAAGTTGACCTATCCCAAGGGCGAGGTATTGGGCGGAGTATCAACACCGGAAATTGCAGGCCTAGTTTCTGGCGCATTGCGACCAGGCTTTATCGTCGCGGATAACGAGATTCCCGCCGTTGGTGGCGTGGCATACCTGCCGCAATCAGAATTCGTTGTTCCCGACGGCGGGCTTCGAGTTCAAAACGTGCTGTACACGATTCAGTGGACTCTCTTTACTTTCTTCGCACTGTTTGTCTACATCCGCCTCATGCGCGATGCGTGGTTGCAGTACCAAATTGACCATGACTTGCTAGAGCCAGCCTTTGAGCAGTGGCAGGTGCCTGTTCAGCGTTCACAACCTCAAACTGTGGCTGCTCCTGAACCCCAGCAGGCTCAGGCCAAGGAAGCCATCGTTGAGCCAGAGCCACCCAAGCCGGCTCCGGAACCACCCGTACAACGCGAGCCGCAACAGGTCCTGACCCCACCGGCCCAACGCGCACCGCAGCGCGGTCCCAAAGCTCCGCCCTCCGGAACACCGATTAGTGCACACCCTGCTCTAGTCCCAGCTCAAAAGACACCAGGAGACATGTAGCAGTGGATGCAGCCCTTAAGCGATATCGCGTCATGGCCTACATCACGGGTGTCAGTTTGATCATTCTGGTTCTAGTGATGATGCCCTTGCGCTACATCGGCGGCAATGCTCAACCTTCTGAATTGTTCTCGCCATTCCACGGAGCGATGTACATGCTCTACGTGGTGACAGTCTTTGACTTGTTTATGCGGATGAAGTGGGAATTGGTCAAGATGGTGTGGGTCATGCTTGCGGGTTGCATTCCCTTTGTCTCATTTGTCGTCGAGCGCCGGATCACAGCGAAAGCGCGTGAAGCCCTAGCCGCCTAAAGCAGGATCAGCGTGATGGCGATGGTGTGACAGATCGCGGCCGCAATCGTGAAGGCGTGAAAGAGTTCGTGAAAGCCAAAGACACTGGGGAATAAGTTAGGTCGCTTGGTGGCGTACACAACCGTCCCAATGGTGTAGAGCACTCCACCGGCTACTAAGAGAGCGTTGACAGCAAAGGAAGCCCGGGCGGCGAGGGCTGGCGCGATGATGAGCGCGGTCCATCCCATCGCCAGGTAAATCGGGACAAACAGGGCACGTGGCGCTCGGTGCCAAGTGAGCCTGGTGATGATGCCCGCAGCAGCACCACCCCACACGATGGACAACACGATGATCGAGGTGGAGCCGGCTAAGACCAACAAGCAAAACGGTGTGTACGTGCCCGCGATGAGCACAAAAATCATCGAGTGATCAACGCGCTGGAGCCAGGCCTTGACCGTTGGTCGCCAGTGCCCACGATGGTAAATCGCGCTCATCGTGAATAGGCCCGTCAAACTCAAGGCATAGATGGCCACGCCGGTTCGGGCTTTCGCAGTTTCGGCGATGAAGAGCAAGGCCATGCCGGTGATGACCGCGACGGGAGCCCCCATCAAATGCAACAAGCCCCGCCATTTTGGCCGCGGGGCAATCACTGCAGGGGAAGTGTGGGCAGCCGAACTCATGTGCTCACCGTAGCCCTAGGGGATGCCTGATGAATAGCCAAATCGCGCACAGGTCATGGTCGGGCTGTTCTAGGCACGGTTGCGGAGCCGAAAGCTCCCTATTCGGCGGTAGTCTGGGGGCTCACCCCAGGGGTTCAACCAGGAGTTTCCATGGCATTGAGTGATCTGCTGTACGGCGCCTATGAGCGTCGACTCGCAGCCTCGGTGCGCGGCGATCGGATCCCTCGACATGTTGGCGTGATCTTGGATGGCAACCGTCGTTGGGCCAAGATGCTCGGAGAAAATTCTGATCGCGGTCATCAAGCCGGTGCGGACAAGGTCGCGCAATTTGTGACGTGGTGTGACGAAGCCGGTGTTGAAGTCGTGACGTTGTGGATGTTGTCAACCGACAATCTTGATCGCCCCGAAGCTGAGTTAGCCCCGTTGATTCGCATCATTGAGCAAACCGTGACGGACTTGGCCACCACCAACAAGTGGCGGGTCAATCCGGTAGGCGCCTTAGACCTGCTTCCGCCACAGACGGCCCAGTTGCTGAAAAAAGCTGCTGAGGCCACGTCCACTTTGGACGGATTGATCGTCAATGTTGCCGTCGGATATGGCGGTCGACGTGAGATCACCGATGCAGTACGCAGTTTGCTCAGTGAACATGCCACGCGCGGAACATCCATTGAAGAGCTGGCCGAATTAATCGACATCGATCACATTGCCGAGCACTTGTATACGCGTGGTCAGCCAGACCCTGACTTGGTCATCCGCACCTCAGGCGAGCAGCGGCTTTCAGGATTCCTGTTATGGCAAAGCGCGCATTCGGAATTCTATTTCTGCGAGGCGTACTGGCCTGATTTTCGCCGGATTGATTTCCTGCGTGCGTTGCGTGACTTCGGAGCACGCAGCCGGCGCTTTGGCTCTTAAGCGTTAGCCCTTAAGGCGTTGTTGCAGAGGCCGGTCGTGACGGTTCAAGGGATCCACCTGGTGTTGAAGCCGTCGATGGGCGCTTGGGGTTGACCGTGACCTTGATGGAGCCATCGGCGTACTGGGTAATGGATCCACCCGCAAAGATTTGGAAGGCACCGCCTTCGGCACTGGTCTCTACATCGGAAATGGGTTCTTTCAGTCGAGCCCTAACTTTGGGCGAATACCAGGCCGCATACACATCGCCATACACCGCGTGGGCTCCGCCTAGCCGTGACCAAAATACCCATCCATTGTCAAACGTGACGTAGCGCAAGCCAGAGTTGTAGTTAGTTCGGGTCTCGCGGCCTCGAGCTGCGCCAAAGACCACGAGACCACCGGCTTGATCAACTGCGTTCATGAATCGTTGTGGCACGGCAACAGCACCAGTTTTGGTCGCGATGATGCTGCCGGTCTGGAATTTTTGTTCCGTCACATCGAGGACGTTTTTGACTGGCTCGGGTTTTGACAGGGCAACGCCTAAGGTTCCTAGCTCAGCGCGGTAACTGACATAGGTTTCAAATCCAGGATTGCGAGAAAGCGGAGCAGCCCACACCACCGCGGCGAGCACAGCCAAGGCGGACGCAGTCAACGTGGCGATGACCCACGCCGGACGGCGGGGACGTTGACGTTGACGATGACGCGGTTGTGGTTCGACTGCTAATTCATCGGCAACAGGGTCAAGAGCGCGAGCGCGCTGTGCTCGGCGTTCGAGCAGGGCTTGGAGCCCGATGGCCCCTGAGAGCATGAATAAGGGAATGGCCGGCAGCCCGTACCGGTAGTCAAACATCACCGTCAAACACGGGACGGCAAGAACGGCTATTCCTACTAACGCGATGAACGGGCCGTCCCATCGTCGTCGACCGCGGTCAATCCAACCGGCGAGTAGCCCGAGAACTAATCCGGCAAGCAGGATCGGCCCTTGGGTATAGACCACCCCTTGATAGGACTTCAAAAAGAGCGCGGGTCCGGCTTCAATCTTGGGTTGAATCGGATTGCCAGCAAGATCATAGCGAGCAACCGCGCTGCTAGCCACGGGATCGGCGTAAGTAGTGGGGAACTGCCACGCACCGAGGGGAGAGTCCACGCGAGTGGTGTATTTGCCCGGTGCGAAGTAGTGCGCAAAGTCAGTAATCACGTAGCGCGCATAGGTCAGAGGTTGAGCCAGGATGATCTTGCGCGAAAAGCTTGATGCAATCTTGTCTGACTTGTTTCCGTATGCGCTGAGAGCTTGCACCGGCGAGTCGGAGGCCCACACATAGAAGTTGGCGTTGGGTCGGGCTGAGGGGATGGAGTTGTCACACAGAGTGGCTTCTGCTTTAGTCAGATCCACGGTGGAACAGTCAGCAAAGACCGCCACACGCCCGTAGAGGAATCGCCCGCTGCTGTCACTAGTAGTAAAGCTGCCAAAGTAGGAAGCAAACCAACTCATGTACCAGACAATCGGTACGAGCATGGCCACGGCGAATCCGATGAGGACTTTCATACCCAGTTTGCGGATGAGTAAGTAGCCAACAAAAATCGCCGCGATAGGAATGGCAACGGTGCGAGTAAGCGCCGCCGCCGCCAAGAAAGCTCCAGCCACCGCTGCCCAGCGAGGACTCAGCTCCGCTTTCGTCACGATCAAGACCGCCCCAAAGAGCAGCGAGGCAAACATCGTTTCGCTCAAAATGTTGTGCTCGATCTGGATCAAGTAGCTGTCCACCAGCAAGGGTGTGGCCGCAAGTGCGGCTAGCCATGGTCGAGCACCGCGGCCAATGACAACGACGTACAAGATAATCGCCAGCGCCACACCAACGATGTGCTGAACGATGGTGACGGCATTGAGGTCACCGACGTAGCTGAGCAACCGCAAAACAAAGGGATAACCAAAAGGTCGGTCGTTAGGCGGCTGGAAACGCTGAGCAGCCACGACGTAGGCGTAAGAGTCGCCGAAGAACATCAATGCGGGTTTGTAAGCAAAAATCGTGATAGCTCGCAATACCACCCCAGCGGTGACCAGGGTGGCCATGATCCAGTGCCGACGCAGGCCCTGGGCTATCGCGGTGATCATGGGATAGATGTCTACGCGGTTGGCGTGGAACTGTCTAGCCGTCGAAGATCCAGCAGGCTTAAGAAACTGCTTCCTAGGGCCACTTGAATACCCAAGACGGTGACGACGACGGCACAGGCTCCGAGGCGAAACGCGGTACTCGTCGATTCTGGATCAGGGGTGGTGCCGGCCGAGACGCTCAGGCTGGCGATCAGGCCGACGATGCCGGCCAGGAAGAGCAGGACGCCGACGACCAACCCGCTTTCGAAACTGATCCGGTGGCGGATGCGACTGCGGCTTGGCGGCAACAGCCGCTCGGTGGCAGCAAATTCGCGCGCGAGGAAAGCGAAGAGAACCGCCTGGAACCCAGCGATCAAGAAGCCACCTGAGGCGATGAGTAGCCCTTCAGCAAACTGACCCTGCCCGGGAGTCCAGATGCCAGTGCCGAGAGCGATCAACCCAGCGATACCGATGGCCATGGCCAGATAACCGGGGTAAAGGAAGAGCCAGCGGGGGCTGTACAGCAAGAGGAAGCGCAAGTGACGCCAACCATCGCGCCAGCTGCGCAGGTGCGGCGGGCGGGTACGACCGTCTTTACTCAACGTGGTGGGAACTTCGACAATGGTTTGTTCAGCCAAGGTGGCTTTGACGACAAATTCGGAGGCGAACTCCATGCCCGTGGTGCGCAGGTCCAAGGAGAGCGCGCTGGTGCGCCTAAAGCCTCGAAGGCCACAGTGGAAGTCACGGATGGGGGACTTAAAAAACAGTCGCCCGATAAAGGACAAGACGGGATTGCCGAGGTAGCGGTGGAGGGCAGGCATGGCCCCGGGGGCAATTCCGCCCTTGAAACGGTTGCCCATGACGAGCTCGGCGCCGCCTCGCAATTCAGTCACGAAGGCGTCAAGGTTGCTGAAGTCGTAGCTGTCATCGGCATCGCCCATGATGATGTAGGTGCCTCGTGCACCATTGATGCCAGCGATCAAGGCTGCTCCGTACCCACGGGTGGGCACATCAATGACCCTGGCGCCGGCGGCTCGGGAGAGGTCTTGTGACCCGTCCATGCTTCCGTTGTCGGCGATGACGACTTCGCCGTCGATTCCGGCCGATTCCAGGTAGCTGCGGGCCTTACGGATGCAGACCTCAACGGTTTCTGCCTCGTCAAGGCACGGCATCAGGATCGACAACTCACAAGGGGAGTCGGTCGCCTCACTGGTGGGGGCGGCAAGGGTGTCGGTGTGATCGACGCTCGAGGTCACAGGATTCCTGTCTGGGTAACTGTGCGGGGAAGCACTAGGGCGTTGCGTCAGGATACGGCACCGCAG
>CALQPL010000025.1 GCA_943332445.1 Bifidobacterium breve | reverse complement strand
GCGGGCTGGATGGTGCTCGACACTGCTGACGGTTTTACGTTGACGCAAGCTCCACCTTTTGATTCGGTGCCGAATGTGGGCGGGCTTCCCGACAACAGCGGCGCTGCTGCTACGCGCGCTCTGGGAATTGCCCTTGTTATCGATGGCTGGCCCGATGACACCCGCACGTGTATTCAGGCGTTGCTTGACCATGCCCCTTCGGATGCCGTCATTCTGGCTTTGGATCTGGGCAATGTTGACGGCGCGGGAGTCATGGTGCACGAACTGGCCAAAGCCCATCCCGGTCGCATCGAAGAGTTTCACGTTGACGCACCATTGACCAGCACTGGTTGGTCGGCTGCACGTAACGCCCTTATCGCTGCGGACACCAGTGAGTTCCATGTGGTGATGGACCTGTCATCGGTCCTCGAGGGCGATGCATTCACACCCTTGGTGGAGATGCTCACAGCTGATGAATCATTGACCGCTTCCGGCTGGCGCGGGGTTAATGTTGATGTCGCAGATCAGTGGCGAAGTTTTGTTGATAGCGGACCGGGCGAATGCGATGCCCTGCTTTCCTACTTGTTTGTCATCCGTCGTGCTGCGGCACTGGAGACCGGGCCCCACGCCAAGGCGAAGTTTTATCGCAATGCCGACATGGAATGGTCATTGGCGCTACGTGAAGCCGGTGGCAAGGTCGCACAAGGACCCATAGACCTGCCGGTGCGTCAAGACCGCCATCGCGGCTATCACGACAGCGATCCAGCCATGCGCGACAAAGAATCCAAGCGCACTTATGACCGACTCTTGCAGCGCTTTCGCGCGCATCCCGAAGTTCTCGCTCCTCGGGCTTAGATTGTGGGGGTGAATCGCGAGCCCGCGGCGCTCCTTGCGCCCCTGACCACCTTGAAGGTGGGCGGTTCGGCAGATCAACTCATCACCGTCACCACGGAAGCCGAACTTATTGACGCCGTTTCGGCCAGTGATGCGGCTGGCCGTCCGGTATTAATCCTGGCTGGGGGCAGCAACGTCGTGATCAGCGACGAACCTTTTGTCGGTGATGTCATTCACGTGCACACCCGAGGCGTCGATGTGGTCGATCGCAGCGATTGCGCTGGCGTGACGTTGACCGTGGCGGCCGGCGAACCATGGGATGACGTCGTCTCCCACGCAGTGGGTCAAGGCTGGGTCGGAATCGAAGCGTTGTCAGGTATTCCAGGGTCTGCTGGCGCCACGCCGATTCAAAATGTGGGTGCATACGGTCAAGAGGTCGCACAAACCATCGCGCAGGTGCGCACGTTTGATCGCCAGGACAAGGTCATCAAGACTTTCGCTGCAGCCGATTGTGATTTTGGTTATCGGTCCAGCATGTTTCGCCACAACGATCGTTGGTTAGTTCTCGACGTCACGTTCCAATTGGCACTGGGAACGATGAGTACCCCCGTTGCCTACGCCGAGTTAGCACAAGCGCTGTCCATTGAGGTGGGTCAACGTGCTCCATTGGCCGACGTGCGCTCCGCGGTGTTGGACCTTCGCCAATCCAAGTCCATGGTGATCAACGCGACAGACCCCGATGCACAGTCCGCAGGATCGTTTTTTACTAATCCACTTCTGACTGCTGAGCAAGCAGCCAATTTGCCGGCCGCAGCCCCGCGTTGGCCCGCGAGTCAGGGTCAGATCAAGACTTCGGCTGCCTGGTTGATCGAACAGGCGGGGTTTGTTCGCGGATTTCGCTCCGGCAGCGCTGGTATTTCGTCCAAGCACACCTTGGCTCTGACCACCCAGTCGCCAGCAAGCGCAGCTGACGTGATCGCCTTGGCCCGGCTCATCATCGACAGTGTTGACCAGGCTTTCGGCATTGTCTTGAGCGTCGAACCCACTCTGGTTGGTCTGTCGTTGGAGCGCCCATGAGTGCGATGGAACCTCTTGATGAGCAGGGGAGCGCGTTGTTCGACGCAATGGTGCGGTGGCGTGCGTTATCAACGACAGCGATCTTGATGGGTTTTGCCGCCGGCCTCGCGCAACTGATCGTGACCAGCACGGGTGGAGGACCAGCTCTGTCGAAAAGCTTGGCGGGCGTGGCTGTTTTCTTGATTGTTGTGGCCGTTATTGCCACGTTCGTCGCATGGTTAGCCCGACGCAGATTTCTACAGTGGTACAGCCAAGCAGGGTAATTACTTGGCTTGCCCCAAGAACGTAGCCATCCGGCTCACGCCTTCGGTCAAGTCGTTGTCGCTGAGTGCGTAGGACAACCGCAAGAAGCCTGGTGTGCCGAACGCTTCGCCGGGAACAACCGCTACTTCCACCTCGTCAAGTAAGAGTGCCGAGAGTTCTTGCGAGGTATGCGCCACGTGTCCTGCGATGTCCTTGCCGAGCAATTCCTTAACGCTCGGGTAGGCGTAGAAAGCACCAAAAGGCTCCGGGCACGTCACGCCAGGAATGTCATTGAGCATGGAAACGATCAATTGGCGACGGCGATCAAAAGCAATCTTCATGTCATCAACGGCGGAAAGATCCCCAGAAACCGCGGCGATAGCTGCAGCCTGAGACACGTTGGCCACATTGGACGTGGCGTGTGACTGCCAGTTCGTCGCGGCCTTGATGACGTCGTTTGGCCCGATCATCCATCCCACGCGCCATCCGGTCATGGCGTAGGTCTTGGCCACTCCATTGACGATGACGCATTGGTTGGCCAATTCAGGAACCAACGTTGGCATGGAGGAGAACTCGGCATCGCCGTAAATCAAGTGCTCGTAAATCTCATCGGTGACAACCCAAATTCCGTGTTCAACAGCCCATTCGCCAATGGCCTTGACCAGGGCAGGTGGGTACACCGCGCCAGTCGGGTTGGACGGCGAAACAAAAACAAGAACCTTCGTCCGTTCGGTACGGGCAGCCTCAAGTTGCTCGACCGTGGCCAAGTAACCGCTCGTTTCATCGGTCATCACAACGACCGGAACGCCACCAGCAAGTTGAATCGATTCGGGATACGTCGTCCAGTACGGAGCCTGCAGGATGACTTCATCACCTGGATCAAGCAACGTGGCAAAAGCGTTGTACAAAGCTTGCTTGCCACCGTTAGTGACGAGGACTTGGCTGGCATCACAGGTAAAACCACTGTCGCGCGCGGTCTTTGTTGCGATGGCCTCACGTAGCGCGGGTAAACCGGCAGCCGGGGTGTACCGGTGCATGGCGGGTTCACTGCATGCCTTGATCGCCGCATCAACGATGTAGCTCGGGGTAGGAAAGTCTGGTTCGCCGGCTCCGAACCCAATGACGGGTCGACCGGCGGCCTTGAGGGCCTTAGCCTTGGCATCAACAGCCAGGGTTGCTGATTCAGCGATAGCGCCAATGCGCTGGGAGACACGGGAGTGAGGGGCAGTCATGCCCCTATCGTTCCATTACGCCTGAACCCGACTGTCTACGCCCTCAGGCATTGACTTACACTCGTCTTTCTGGCGATTGTTGCCACTGCGTGAGCGTGCCCAGCATTAGTTGGCTTCTAGCCAGCCGATACTAGGCAGGTTCCAGTTCTGGTCCGGATATTTCGGGCGCGCAGGAACGACAACTACCGGAGGGGCGTGGCTCAACTGGTAGAGCGTCGGTCTCCAAAACCGAAGGTTGCAGGTTCAAGTCCTGTCGCCCCTGCTTGGAGGCGGTCATCAGCCGCTCTCCTAAGTGTTGAACCGCAACCGCGGCTCAATTAAGAACGATCGGTTCGCCGGTCAATGAATCAAGGTGAGGAAAGCGTGAGCCAAGAGGCCAGCGCCGAGAAGGGTCCCGAGAAGGACAAGGACGGTTCCAAGAACCGCCTTGGTCTTGTCGCGCGCATCCAACTTTTCTTCCGTCAAGTCATTGCCGAATTGCGCAAAGTTATTTGGCCGACGCGCAAGGAACTCATCACTTACACCATCGTTGTTTTGGTTTTCTCCTCCATCTTCGCCGCCATCGTGGTTGTTCTTGATGTGGGATTTGGAAAACTGAACTTCTGGATCTTCGGCTAAGCATGACCACGTCAGACCAAACGGAAGAAGAAAGCACTGTGACTGAAGTCCCCGTGACCTCAACGGATTCAACACCCGATGTTGACTCCGCTTCTTCGGCTGCCGCGGGCTTGACCTTTTCTGCATCAGAAGTGGCAGAGGCTCCCGTTACGGAGCCAGAAGCCCTTCCCTCCACGGGCTTGGACGCGATCGACGAGCCGGCGCCCGCTGTTGAGCCTGAAGTAGCCCCAGCCCCAGCCCCAGTCGTTGATGAGGCCGTAGCCGAGCCGGTTGCTGACTCCGCTGAGTCAACTGACGCTGACACTGAGTCAACTGACGAGGACGAAGAAGACCCCATCGCCGAGTTCCGCCGCGAGATGTTGCGCGCGATCGGTGACTGGTACGTCATCCACTCCTACGCCGGTTACGAGAACCGCGTGAAGACCAATCTTGAAAGTCGTGTTACCTCCATGCACATGGAGGACTACATCTTCCAGATCGAAGTTCCCATGGAAGAAGTCAGCGAAATCAAGAATGGTCAGCGCAAGCTGATCAAGCGCAACAAGTTCCCTGGATACGTTCTTGTGCGCATGGAGCTCACTGATGCTTCATGGGGAACTGTTCGCAACACCCCAGGTGTGACCGGATTCGTCGGCCACGCTCACACTCCGTCACCGCTGACCATTGACGAAGTGATCAACATTCTCGCTCCGGTTTCACAGGGTCAAGTCGCAGAAGCCGCAGAAGCTGCTGCTGCCGCAACCCTGGTTGACATCGAAGTTGGCGAGACCATCACTGTGGTTAAGGGCGCATTCGCGACCTTGCCAGGCACCATCATCGAGATCAACCCAGATACGCAAAAGCTCAAGGTTTTGTTGTCAATCTTCGGGCGTGAAACCCCCGTTGAGCTGGCAATGAACGAAGTCGAAAAAATCTGATCCGCCCCTTCCCATCTAAGTTAAGGTTCTGACATGGCTCCCAAGAAGAAGGTCGTTGGCCTCATCAAGTTGCAGATCCAGGCTGGCCAGGCCAACCCTGCTCCGCCCGTTGGTCCCGCATTGGGTCAGCACGGCGTGAACATCATGGACTTCTGCAAGGCCTACAACGCGGCCACGGAGAACCAGCGCGGACAGATCGTTCCCGTTGAGATCTCGGTCTACGAAGACCGCAGCTTTGACTTCATCACCAAGACCCCGCCGGCATCACGCTTGATCCTCAAGGCCGCTGGCGTGGAAAAGGGTTCGGGCGAGCCACACAAGACCAAGGTTGCCTCCATCACGCGCGAGCAAGTGCGCGAAATCGCAACCGTGAAGCTGGCTGACTTGAACGCCAACGATCTTGAAGCAGCTGAAACCATCATCGCGGGCACCGCTCGTTCGATGGGCATCACTGTTTCAAACTAAAGCACCACCAGCACCACCGTGGGAGGACCGAGCGCGGTCCGCTTACCACGACTCATCTACTAAGGAGAGCAGCAATGAAGCGCGGAAAGAACTACGAAAACGCAGCCAAGCTTGTCACCGAAGGCGAGATCTACACCCCCCTTCAAGCAGTGCGCTTGGCCAAGCAAACCTCCACCGTCAAGTTCGATGCGTCGGTCCAGGTCTCCATGCGATTGGGCGTTGACCCTCGTAAGGCCGACCAAATGGTGCGTGGCACCGTCAACTTGCCGCACGGAACCGGTAAGACCGCTCGCGTGCTGGTGTTCGCCACCGGTGAATTGGCTGAGCAGGCCCGCCAAGCTGGCGCTGACTTCGTTGGTGACGACGACATGATCGAAAAAGTCAACGGCGGATGGACTGACTTCGATGCGGCCGTTGCCACCCCCGAGATGATGGGCAAGGTGGGCCGGGTGGCTCGAGTCCTTGGACCACGTGGCTTGATGCCCAACCCCAAGACCGGAACCGTGACTCAGGACATTGCCAAGGCAGTTGCTGACATCAAGGGCGGAAAGATTGAGTTCCGCGTTGACCGTAACTCCAACTTGAACTTCATCATCGGCAAGGTCTCCTTCGACGAGAAGTCATTGGCCGAAAACTACGCCGCAGCTCTTGAAGAAGTGTTGCGTGCCAAGCCGTCATCGTCCAAGGGTCGTTACATCAGCAAGATCGTCTTGAGCACCTCAATGGGCCCCGGCATTGCTGTTGACCCCAACCGCACGCGCAACGTCACCGTTGACGAGACGGACGCTTAAGCCGGAGTCGTTCCGTACTTTGCTCTAAGTTCTGCGAGTTCATCCGCACTGGGTTCTCTACCAGTGCGGATGATTTCGTCTACGGTCCGAAAAATTTCCTCGTAACCGGCCGGGGTGAAGATGCAGCGGTACGTGGCTGGCTGGTCGCTGTCGTTGCGAAAACCGTGTGGAAAGTCGCGCGCGACCGAAACCCAACTGTCGTCGCTGATCACCACGTCTTCGTCTCCCACTGTGAAGGTGATCTCACCGGAGATGACGTGGAAGTGCTCGGAGTGATGGCGGTGAATGTGGGGTTGAGCACCCAGTGCACCCGGTGGAATCGTGACCTCCACAACGGAAAACTCATTATTGGTCTGTGACCCAGCAACCCGCAGGTTGTAGGTCAAGCCACCGTTGTATTGCAAGAGTTCGCCGGCGCCATTGGCCGCAACGACTGGATCCCAGTGAATGCTCATGGGCCAACCATGGTGGTAAACGCTTGCTGCACCCGTGACATTTCACGGTTTCTCCGAAAATGATGCTCAGGCCGACCCTGTGTTGGCTGGGCTGGCCCCACCTCGTACCCTTATGCCTAGCCAATGACCGCCGGTTGTGGGACTCCGAATTTTGGGGAACCACCGAAGGTTCGAAATTCGAACGACCAGCGCAGGTGTGTTACGTAACGTGCATCAACCTCGCGGTTGGTAATTCACGCTCCGTGCGCTCCTGCGCCGGAGCGTTTTTGTTTTGAATGATCGGCGCACCACGGAAGGAGGCCCATGGCCAGGCCTGATAAGTCGGCAGCAGTTGCCGAGCTGACGGAGCAATTCCGATCCAGCAACGCTGCTGTGTTGACTGAATACCGCGGACTCACCGTGGCCCAACTCAAAGAGTTGCGGACTGCGTTGGGTGCGAATGCGTCCTACGCCGTGGTGAAGAACACGCTAACCAAAATCGCCGTTAAGGAAGCCGGCGTTGAGGGACTGACTGACTTGTTGGTCGGACCTTCAGCAATTGCTTTCATTTCCGGTGACCCGGTTGAGGCTGCTAAGAGCCTGCGTGACTTCGCCAAGGACAACCCCTTGCTCGTTATCAAGGGTGGAGTGCTTGACGGTGCACCGCTTACCGCCGATGAGATCAAGAAGCTCGCAAACCTCGAATCACGTGAGGTCTTGCTGGCCAAGCTTGCTGGAGCCATGAAGGCTTCCATGCAAAACGCAGCATCACTGTTTGCTGCACCGCTCTCACAGGCAGTACGCACCATCGACGCGCTTCGCGCCAAGGTAGAAGCCGATCCTTCAAGTTCGGCTCCTGCAGCAGCTCCAGCCCCGGCTGAAGTTGACGAGCCCACCGAGTCCGCTGAACCAGTTGAGGCTGTTGCCGAGGCTGAAGAAGTTGTCTCTTCCCCCGAATCCTCTGAAGCAGAAGCTCCCGCTGAAGCAGCCGAAACGGCCGAGGAAACCCCGCAGGGCTGACGCCCACAAAAGCGTCGGCCTCGGCCGGCATCACACCCGAAAGGATCGCTGACATGGCGAAGTTGAGTACAGACGATTTGCTTGAGGCTTTCAAGGAAATGTCATTGATCGAGCTCTCTGAGTTCGTTAAGAAGTTCGAAGACACCTTCGAAGTCACCGCTGCTGCCCCCGTGGCCGTTGCTGCAGCTCCCGCTGCTGGTGGCGCTGCTGGTGGCGACGCCGAAGGCGACAAGGATGAATTTGACGTCATCCTCGAAGCCGCAGGCGACAAGAAGATCCAGGTCATCAAGGAAGTTCGCACCTTGACCAACCTGGGTCTGAAGGAAGCCAAGGACCTCGTGGAGGCCACTCCGGCCACCGTCCTCGAGAAGGCCAAGAAGGAAGACGCCGACAAGGCCAAGGAAGCTCTCGAAGCTGCCGGCGCCACGGTCGTCTTGAAGTAAGTACTTCACCCAAGAGGGGCTCGGGCGGGATTTCCGCCTGGGCCCTTCTTTTGTGCCTAGAGCCCTGCCTGCTAGGGGATTTGGGCCCTTTTCGGGGGTGCGGGTACTTGACTAAACCCCCTCGGCTATGATTTAAGCCTGCGCAGCCTTCCGATTTCCCTGTAACCATTGTTTGTCATGCCCTAGTTGTGCCTTTGTGCACCGCTATGACCAGTGGACATAGGTCGTGAAAGTTGCGCGCGACCAGAGACGCCAGCCCAGGGAAGGATCTCTTTTGGCCGCCTCGCGCACTTCATCATCGCACGTACCCGGTCCCAACCGGATTAGTTTCGCAAAGATTCGCGAGCCACTTGAGGTACCAAACCTCTTGTCGCTCCAAGTCGACAGCTTTGATTCATTGCTGGGTAATGACTTGTGGCGCGCGCGGGTCAACGATGCCATCGCATCGGGACGCACCGACATTCCAGTGAAGTCTGGTCTTGCTGAGATCTTTGAAGAGATCAGCCCGATCGAGGACTTCCAGGGAACCATGTCGTTGGCGTTCTCTGATCCTGAGTTCTACGACCCGAAGTACACGGTCGAAGAATGCAAGGAAAAGGACCTGACATTCGCAGCGCCGTTGTTCGTTACTGCTGAATTCACCAACAACGAAACTGGTGAAATCAAGAGCCAGACCGTCTTCATGGGCGACTTCCCCTTGATGACCGACAAGGGCACCTTCGTGATCAACGGCACCGAGCGTGTTGTTGTGTCGCAGTTGGTGCGTTCGCCTGGTTGCTACTTTGAAAAGAGCATCGACAAGGCCACCGACAAGGACACCTTTGTCGCCAAGATCATTCCTAGCCGCGGTGCCTGGCTCGAGTTCGAAATCGACAAGAAGGACCTCGTATCGGTCCGCGTTGACCGCAAGCGCAAGCAGCCGGTCACCATCTTGCTCAAGGCCCTGGGCTTGAGCAACGAGCAGATCCTCGAAGAGTTCGGCGAGTTTGAATCCATGC